>NZ_JAENRY010000200.1 GCF_016612545.1 Streptomyces sp. MBT65
GCCTCCGCCTCCGCTTCGCCCTCGGTCACCGCGTCCCCCTCCCCCACCGCCGCGGCGCTGCCGGCCGGCTTCCGCGTGTTCAAGGCCTCGCAGGGTTTCTCCGTCGCGCTCCCCAAGGGCTGGAAGGTGGTGGAGACCCAACAGGCGTCCGACGCCTACCGGATCACGTTCGGTGCCTCGGGCGACCCGCGCACGCTGGCCGTGACGTACAGCACTCAGGCGGGCCCGGACCCGGTCGCCGTATGGCGGGACGACGTCCTTCCCGGGCTGAAGCAGACCGAGGGTTTCCAGCAGATCGGCGACATCAGGGCCACGACGTACCAGGGCGACAAGGCGGCCGACCTGGAGTGGCTCTCCGGGACCGGTGACGCCCGGGTGCGTACGCTCGGGCGCGGCTTCCTGATCGGCGGCGGGCGCAGTTTCTCGCTACGGTGGACGACGCCCGCCGACGAGTGGAACGACGCGGCCAACCGCCAGGCCCTGCAGACCTTCTTCAAGACCTTCCGGCGGTAGGCGGACCGACGGCGACGCGAGGGCCGGGCACGCAAACCAGCGGCAATGGGTGGATATAGGCTGCCTGTTCGTACCGTGCCTCATCACCAGCCCAGGAGAGTCCGCCTTGACCGTAGTGATCGACCAGGCCGAGACGTCCTTCACCGCTCTCGACGACGCCGGCCTCGTCGCCCGGGACGCGCACGAGTTCGGAGCCTACGCCCGCACCGGCGGCTGGGCGTTCGGCCTCAAGGTGGCCCGCAGCGTACGGCCCGGCGGGCAGAGCGCGGAGGAGACGCCGAAGGTGTCCGCGAAGGAGTTCGCCGAACTCGCCGACTGCTCCCCCGAGCGCGTCATGCGCTACTACAAGGCCTGGGACCGGGCCGCGGACGACGGTCTCGTCCCGCACTTCGAGGAGCTGGCCCCCGGCCAGGAGGTCGAACTCCCGGACGCCGACGTGTGGTTGAACTACTACGTCTCCCGTTCCAGCGCCACCTCCGAGCGCGGCACCGCCATCTCCGAGGCCGCCGAGGCCGAGGGCATCCGGCCCACCAAGGCGCTGGAGGTCGCGGAGAACCCGACCGCGCTGCGCGCCGCGATCCTCGCCGACCCGTCCACCGCGCGAGCGGCCCGGCAGGCACTCCTGGACCGCGTCCGCGAGGACCCGGAACTCCAGTCGGAGCTGGCCCGGGACGTCGTGCGCACCGACGACCTGAAGAAGGCGGTGGCGACGGAGAGCCGCTCGGCGGACCGCATCGGATACGTCCGCCAGATCGCCGAGTCGGGCCAGATCAAGACCCCCGCGGGCCAGACCGTCGACGCACCCGTCGACCTGCGCCAGGAGGCCGAGCGACACCTGTCGCTGCTCGACGAGCTGGAGGACGGCGAGGACACCGGCGGGTGGGCCACCGAGGCCTACGACACGATGAAGAACCTGGTCGTCGAGGCGGTGGAGGCCGACCCCGAACTGCGCGTCCAGGAGAAGCGGACGAAGTTCTACAGCAGCCTCCAGAAGGCCACGAAGGCCTTCGAGGAGCTGACCTTTGACGACGCCCAGGACTTCTACGAGGACGACATGGTCCAGCGTCTGGAGGAACTCCAGCAGGCCATCGACAGCTGCCTCACCGCCCTGCGCAGGACCACTACTCCGGCTGAGTAGCCGTACTCATGTAGCGACTTCGGCCTTCGGACACGATGGGGCTCCCCACGACAAGGGAGCCCCATCGTGTCCGTCGTTCCTTCCGCACCGCGACGCCGTCTGCCCGCCGCCATGGTCGCGCTGGTGGTCGTCGGCATGGCCCTCTCGGCCTGGCATCCGCACGACCGCACGACGTGGTTCCTGGAGACCGTCTGGGTCTTCGTCGGACTGCCGGTGATCGTCCTGACCTGGCGCCGCTTCCCCATGACCGGCCTGCTGTGCTGTCTGCTCGCCGCGCACGCGCTGGTCCTCGCCGTCGGCGGCCACTACACCTACGCACAGGTACCGGCGGGCGACTGGGTACGAGACACGTTCGGCCTCAGCCGCAATCCCTACGACCGTCTCGGCCACCTCATGCAGGGCTTCGTACCGGCGGTCCTGGTAAGGGAGTTGCTCACCCGCACCTCACCCCTGCGCGGCAGCCGCTGGCTCGCGCCGCTCACGGTGTGCGCGTGTCTCGCCTTCAGCGCGCTCTTCGAGCTGTTCGAGTGGGCGGCTGCCGTGATCGGCGGGCACGGCGCGGACGCGTTCCTGGCCACTCAGGGGGATGTGTGGGACACGCAGTGGGACATGTTCTGCGCGCTGATCGGGGCCACGGTCTCGGTGCTGGTGCTCAGCCGGGTCCACGACCGGCAGATGGCGCGGCTCGGGGTCATCGACCCGGTCGACTCGTATCGCGCTGTCGCGCCCACAGCGGCAGTACGAACCAGCACAGCAGGTACCAGGTGACCACGCCCGCGACCAGCCAGGGCACGTACGCGTCATGGGTGGCGACCCGGAGGATCAGCAGCAGCGCGGCGGTCATCGTGGCGAGCAGCAGGACGAGGCCGACGAAGGTCATCCGGGACGCCCAGCGCACCGCCTGAGGTTTCACGCTCCGGCCGGAGACCAGGCGGTGCAGGGACACCGGGCCGATCAGCGCTCCGGTGGCGGTGGCGCCGAGGACGACGGTCACGAGGTACAGGACCTGGTTCGCGTGCTCCAACTGCTCGTACTTCGGGGTGAAGACGACGGTGAGCAGGAACCCGAACAGGATCTGCACTCCGGTCTGCGCGACCCGGACCTCCTGAATGAGCTCGCCCCACATCCGGTCCGCTCGCTCCTCGTCGGACTCGTCGCGTCCCGTTCGCCGCTCTTCCTGGGTCATGCGGTCCGTGTAACCGGACCGCCGACCCTTCAAACGGAGGACGGTTCAGATCAAGCGGGGCCGGTGCCTACCAGCGGCCTTCCACCTGGTCCTTGATCCGGCGGTCGTAGAGGTCCCGGATCGCGGTGAGCGTGTCCTCGGACAATGCGGGCAGCTGCGCGGCGGCCGCGTTGGCGCGGGCCTGTTCGGGTGAGCGGGCGCCGGGGATGACCGTGGTGACACCGGGCTGGTCGATGATCCAGCGCAGGGCGAGCTGGGCCGGGGTGTATCCCTCGGGGGCGAGCGCGGAGAACTCGGCGGCGGCCTCGACGCCCGTCGCGTAGTCCACGCCGGAGAAGGTCTCGCCCTGGTCGAAGGACTCGCCGTGCCGGTTGTACGTGCGGTGGTCGTTCTCCGGGAAGACCGTGTCCTTGGTGTACTTGCCCGAGAGCAGGCCGGAGGCGAGGGGCACGCGCGCGATGATGCCGACGCCCGCCGCCTGGGCGGCCGGCAGCACCTGGAGCAGGGGCTTCATGCGGAAGGCGTTCAGGATGATCTGCACGCTGGTCACGTTCGGCCGGGCGATCGCGGTGAGGGCTTCCTCGCAGGTCTCGACGCTGACGCCGTACCGGGCGATGCGCTCCTCGGCGACCAGGGTGTCGAGGGCGTCGAACACCTCGTCCGAGGAGTAGACCGCCGTCGGCGGGCAGTGCAACTGCACGAGGTCGATGCGGTCGACGCCGAGGTTTCGGCGCGAACGGTCGTTCCACGCGCGGAAGTTGTCGAGGACGTAGTTCTCCGGGATCTGGTCGACGCGGCGGCCCATCTTCGTCGCGACCAGGACATGCAGATCGGGCCGGCCGCTCAGGAAGGCGGCGATGGTCTGCTCGCTGCGCCCGTCGCCGTACACGTCGGCCGTGTCGAAGAAGGTCACCCCCGACTCCGCCGCCGCCTCCAGCACGGCGAGGGCTTCCTTGTCGTCGACGTCTCCCCAGTCGGCGCCGAGCTGCCAGGTGCCGAGACCGACGACGGATGCCTGCTGCCGAGACCTGCCGATTACACGTTCGTCCATGCCGTCAGTCTGTCATCCGCCACTGACATGCGCGGAACGGGCTCCACGCTGCGCGGATCGGACTCCGCCGGGCCGCGACCTGTGAATCCTTCACTCACACGAGTGAAGCCATTCGACAGGAAGCCTACTCGTGTCAACAGGCCCCTAGCGTGTGCGCGTGACCGATCATGTGGCGAACAACCTCCAGCCGGGGAACGGCAGTTCCGCTCCCTGGACCCGTCGGGGCTTCCTTCTCTCCGCGGCCGCCCTGGCCGCCGTACCCGTACTCCTGACGGCCGATCCGGCCGTCGCCGCGGCCGAGCTGCCCGACTTCCCGGCCGAGGTCGACCTGTACCGCTCGGCGTACCGGAACTGGGTCGGCGAGATCACCGCCGACGGGCTGTGGGCCTGCGCGCCGACCGACGCCGACCATGTGCTGTCCGTCGTCAACTGGGCGTGGCAGCAGGGCTGGAGGGTCCGCGCCCGTGGCTCCTCGCACGGCTGGTCGCCGCTGACGATCGAGCCGGGTACGGAGTCCGACGCACCGGTCCTGCTGGTCGACACCGGCCCGCACCTCACCGGCCTGGCCCTGGACTCGGCCTCGACCGTACGGGCCGGCACCGGTGTCACCCTGGAGGCGCTGCTCACCTTCCTGGAGGACCACGGTCTCGGTCTCACCGCCTCGCCCGCGCCCGGCGATCTGACGCTCGGCGGCGCCCTGGCCATCGACGCGCACGGCACGGCCGTACCCGCGAAGGGGGAGGCACGGACGGCCGGGCACACGTTCGGGTCGCTCAGCAATCTGGTGCTGTCGCTGACGGCGGTGGTGTGGGACGCGGACACCGGCGCGTACGTGCTGCGGACCTACACCCGCGACGAGGCGGACTGCGCGGCGCTGCTCACCCATCTGGGGCGTGCGCTGGTCACCGAGGTCGTGCTGCGGGTCGGCGCCAACGCGAATCTTCGCTGCGTCAGCCGTACGGACATCCCGGCCGGCGAGTTGTTCGCGGCGCCCGGGTCCGGCGGGCGGACCTTCGCGAGTTTCCTGGACGCGTCAGGACGGGCCGAGGCGATCTGGTTCGCGTTCACCGAGTTCCCCTGGCTGAAGGTGTGGAGTGTCGCCCCGACAAAGCCGTTGACCTCGCGGCGCGTCTCGTCGCCGTACAACTATCCGTTCTCCGACAACGTGCCGGCCCTGGTGGCGGATCTGGTCGGGCGGATCCTGTCCGACGCCGCGTGGTATCTGGCGCCGGTGCTCGGGAACGCCCAACTCGACGTCGCCGCGCTGGGGTTGACGACGACGCTGTCGGCGGACATCTGGGGGCCGTCGAAGAACACGCTGCTCTACATCAGGCCGACGACACTGCGGGAGACCGCGAACGGCTACGCCGTGCTCACCTCACGGGCCCAAGTGCAGCGCGTGGTGCACGAGTTCACCGAGTTCTACCGGGAGCGGCTCGCCGCGTACGCCGCGCTCGGCCGGTTCCCCGTCAACGGCACCGTCGAGATCCGGGTGACCGGCCTCGACCACCCCGCCGACACCGAACTCACCGGCGCCCGCGCCCCGTTGCTGTCCGCGCTACGACCCAGCAACGAACACCCCGAGTGGGACACGGCGGTCTGGCTGGACGTCCTGACGCTGCCCGGCACGCCGTACGCGGAGGAGTTCCTGCGGGAGTTGGAGCAGTTCCTGTACCGCTCCCACGACGGCACGGACGCGCTGACCCGGGTCGAGTGGTCGAAGGGCTGGGCCTACACCGAGGAGGCCGCGTGGAGCGACGAGGAGGTGCTCGGCACGGCGATCCCGGGTTCGTTCGGGGAGTCGGTGTGGGGGCAGGCGGCGGGGACCTTCGACCGGCTGGATCCGCACGGGGTGTTCGGGAACGCCTTCCTGGACCGGTTGTTCGGCTAGTGGCGACCGGCGCCCGAACCCGTGGACCCCGAGCGGTCACTCCGGTGTGCCCGCCCACTCCACCGCCCTGCGGCGCAGGGAGAGACCGGCCGGAATGACCGCCGAGACAACCGCGAGCACCGCGCAGGCGCCCACCGCCGCCGCGAGGGTCGCCCACGGGATCTCGATGGACGTCCACACCGAGAGCAGGCCCAACGCGCACCACATACCGACCAGGTTGAGCCCGGCGACCAGCGCTCCCAGCAGCCCGCCGACCATGACCACCATCAGCGCCTCGGCGCCCACCAGCCGCAGCACCTGCCGGCCGGTGGCGCCGGCCAGCCGCAGCACAGCCAGCTCGCGGGCCCGGTCGGAGGTCGCCATGACCATCGTGTTGGCCAGGGAGATGCCGGTGTAGAGGAGGGCGATCCCGAGGACCAGGAGGAAGCCCGCCCTGGTCGTCCGGTTCGTCTCGGGGCGCATCGCACGCAACCAGGCGTCCCTGGTGAGGACGTTGCCGCCCGATGCCCGCACCGCCCGGCGCAGAGCGGCGGCCACGGTGTCCGCGTCGGCTCCGTTCGCGAGGCGTACGTCGACCCGGTCGACGGGGGCGGAGGGGGCGTTGCGCGGGGTGACGTAGACGCCGTTGTCGCCGGTGCCGACCGTCATGACGGCGGCGATCTTCAGGGACTTCCTGGTGCCGTCGCCGAGCCAGACGTCGACCCGCTCGCCCACGGTGTGCCGCCGCCACTCCTTGTTGACGATGATCGAGTCGTCGTCGAGATCGCCCAACTTCCCTGCGGCGAGCGGGAGTCGGGCCGTGGCCGCGAGCGGTTCCGGCTCGGCGGCCCTGGCCTCGGACCTGATGAGCGCCACGCCGTCCTCGAGGACGTACACGGCGCTCGACGAACTCGCCGAGACCTCGACGCCGGACACGGCCCGAAGGCGCTTCAGCGTCGGCCCGTCGAAGCCGGCGTCGCCCGCCGGAGTGACCACGAAGTCGGCCACGGTCCGCTCACGCGCCTCGGCGGCCTTCGCCTGGTCGAGGGTCGCGGTGGCGCCCAGCAGCGAGCCGGCCAGCGCGACCGTGACCAGCACGGGCGCCGCGACGGCGGCGGTACGGCGCACCCCGGCGGCTGCGTTCTCCCGTACCAACATCCCACCGGCGCCCGGCAGTTGAGCGGGCAGCCAGGCGATCAGCCGAACCAGCGGCCGCACCAGCACCGGCGCGAGCAGCGCGACCGAGGTGATCAGGAGCATGGGCCGACTCACATAGGTCTTGCGCTGGAGCAGCTCACCCGGGTTCGTCACCAGGGCCAGAGCGAGCGTCACCGCGGCGGTGATCAGCAGGGCCGCGCCGAACAGCCAACGACCCCGTGTCATCGGCCGGTTGTCCACGGACGCCTCGCGCAGCGCCTCGGTGGGACCGGTGCGCCCCGCCCGCCAGGACGCGGCCAGCACACCGCACAGTGCCACGAACAGTCCTGTCCAGAAAGCGAGTTGATAGGGCCAGGTGTAATCGCCGATGGTGAACCAGCGAGGCGCCAGGCCCTCGTCGACCGCCCACTCCGCGAGCTTCGGAGCGCCGTAGGAACCGAGCGCACAGCCGGTGGCCGAGGCGAGCACGCCGACCGCGAGCGCCTCACCGACGACCATGCGGCGGATCTGCCCCGGGGTCGCCCCGGCGGTGCGCAGCAACCCGAACTCACGGCGCCGCTGCGCCACCGCGAACGCGAAGGTCGAGACCACCACGAACACCGACACGAAGCCGGTGACGCCACCGGCCGTGCCGAACATGGCGTTCATCGCGGTGAGGGCCTCGCTGTCCCGGTCGGGGTCGGCGTCGGCGTACCGGCGCGCGTTCCCCGTGAGGACCTGTACGCCCGCGCTGTCGCGCACCGCCTCCCGTACGGCCGCCGCATCGGCGTCGACCACCAACTGGAGGCTGCGCGGCGCCAGTTGGGCGGCGCGGGCGTCGGTGTAGAACACGGCGTCCTCGAAGCCCGACCCGGGCACGGTTCCGACGACGCGCACCGTGCCGGTGTCGGTCCGCACCCGGATGCCCGGACGGGCCCAGTCACCGCTCACGACGACCTCGTCCGCGGCCTCGGGCGCGCGTCCCGCGGCGAGTTCGTACGGCGCGAAGGCGGCGGTGGACCAGGGGTGGCCCACGAGTTCGGCGGGCCCGCTCTCGTCCCGCACGGCGAACGAGCGGTCCTCGACGACGGTCCCGAGGTCCCGCAGCTTCGCGACCACCTCGTCGGGCACGGCGCGCGGCTGCGCGAGTTTCTGGGTGCGGTCGCCGTTCGAGGTGGGTACCTCAAGGGTGTCCTGGCCCTTGACGACGACCGGCGCGGCGGCGAACCGCTCCGGCCGGCGGTCGGGCGCGTCCAGCGAGGACGCCAGGGCCAGCCCCATCACGGCGATCAGTGCCACGCCCAGGGAGAGCGCGACGAAGCTGCCGACGAAGGTGACCCAGCGGGTGCGCAGGGTGTGCAGCGTGGTGGTCAGCACGGCGCCTCCTCCAGCTTGGTCATGCGCGCCGCGATGTCCTCGGCGCGGGCGCCGAGCAGTTCACCGTCGAGACGGCCGTCGACGAGGAGGACGACGCGGTCGGCGTATGAGGCGGCGACCGGGTCGTGGGTGACCATGACGATCGTCCGGCCGTCCCGGTCGACCATGGCGCGCAGCAGGGTCAGTACCTCGCGGCCGGTCTTCGAGTCGAGGGCGCCGGTCGGTTCGTCGCCGAACAGCACGTCGGGGCGGGTGATCAGGGCGCGGGCGAGGGCGACCCGCTGCTGCTGGCCGCCGGACAGCTCCGACGGGCGGTGCCTCGCGCGGTCGCCGAGTCCGACCTGTTCGAGCACCTCGCGCACCTGGGCCTTCTTCGGGCGGCGGCCGGCCAGCCGTAGCGGCAGGGCGACGTTCTGCTCGGCGGTCAGCGAGGGCAGCAGGTTGAACGCCTGGAACACGAAGCCGATGCGCTCGCGGCGCAGCAGGGTCAGCCCGGTCTCGCTCAGCGTGGTCAGCTCCGTGTCGCCCACGGTGACCGAGCCCGACGTGGGCCGGTCCAGGCCCGCGGCGCACTGCAACAGGGTCGACTTGCCGGACCCGGAGGGTCCCATCACGGCGGTGAACGTCCCCCTGGGGAAGGCGAGCGACACCCCGTCGAGGGCGGTGACGGACGTGCCGCCCGAGCCGTGGCGCCGGGTCACCGCACGCAATCGAATCGCGTCGTTGTTCATGTGTTCCCCCACCAGTACCTGCTCCTCGGCTCGTCGGTGCCTCCACGAAACCGCGGAAGACCCTCGCGACGCAGTGGGCCCCGGCCGACACTTGGGGTAGGGCCAGGCATACCCCCGATACGCACACTGGGCCGATGGCACCGGACCGGTGGGCCACCTACGGTCATGCACATGCACCCTCGGAATGTGTGGCAGGCCATGTCCCGGCCGGGCTTCCTGCTGTCGGCCTGGCCCTGGCGCTCGGCCGCGTATCTGCTCACCGGCGCGGTGACCGGCGTCGCCGCCCTGGTGGGGATCGCGACGGTGGCGGCGGTCTGCGGTGCGCTCGCCCTCGTCCTGGTGGGGCTGCCCCTGCTCGTCCTGGTCGTCCTCAGCGGGATCCCGGTGGCCCGGGTGGAGCGGCACAGGGTGCGCCTGGTCGACCGCGACCCGGTGTCCGGCCGGCACCAGGTGCCGACCGCGCCGGGAGTGTGGGCCTGGCTGACCACCCGGCTGCGCGAGCAGACGACCTGGCGGGAGCTCGGGTACGCGCTGCTGTTCGCCGGGCTCCTGTGGCCGGTCGACGCCCTTGCCGTCACGGTCGCCCTGTTCGTCCCGCTGTCCATGGTCGCCACCCCGCTGCTGATGGCCACGGTCGGCGACGGCCACGAGGCGAAGGTCCTCAAGCAGTGGACGGTCACCACCTGGCCGACCGCCTTCGGCGTCGCCGTACTGGGCCTGCTCCTGTTGTTCCTGTGCGCCTACGTGCTCGGCGTCACGGCGGGCGCGCGCGCCGCGCTGACCCGGCTGCTTATCGCTTCCCGCGAGGGCGAGTTGGGCGCCGAGGTGGTCGAACTGGCCCGCTCCCGCGTCCGGTTGGTCGACGCCTTCGAGGCCGAGCGGCGGCGGATCGAACGCGATCTGCACGACGGCGCCCAACAGCGCCTGGTGGCGCTGACGTTGACCCTCGGGCTGGCCCGCCTCGACGCCCCGCCCGGCCCGCTCGCCGACCAGCTCGCCAAGGCCCACGAGGAGGCGGGCCGGGCACTCGCGGAACTGCGCGAGCTCATCCACGGCATCCACCCCAAAGTCCTCACCGACTACGGCCTGCACGCCGCGGTCAGCGACGCCGCCGACCGCTGTGTGGTCCCCGTCGACGTCGACCTCGAACTGCCGGGCCGGCCGACCCGGGCCGTCGAGTCCGCGGCGTACTTCGTGGTCTGCGAGGCGCTGGCCAACGTCGCCCGGCACAGCGGGGCCGACAGCGCGCGGGTGAGCGGCGGTCATCGCGACGGACGTCTGTTCCTGGAGGTGCGCGACGACGGCCGGGGCGGCGCGGATCCCTCGGTGGGCAGCGGCCTCACCGGTCTCGCGGACCGGGTGTCGGTGCTGGATGGCAGACTTGCCCTGACCAGTCCGCCGGGTGGACCGACTCTGTTGCGTGTGGAGTTTCCTTGCCAGTTGACCGAGGCGGCCGATCGCTCCGCATAGTGCTGGCCGAAGACAGCGTGCTGCTGCGGGAGGGGCTCATCGGCCTGCTCACCCGCTGCGGGCACGAGGTGGTGGCGGCCGTCGGCGACGCGCGGACACTGGTCGCCGCGGTCGAGGAGCACGCCCCCGACATCGTGGTGACGGACGTGCGCATGCCGCCCGGTTTCCAGGACGAGGGCCTGCACGCGGCGGTGCGTCTGCGCGAGAAGCGCCCCGCACTGCCGGTCCTGGTCCTCAGCCAGTACGTGCAGCGGACGTACGCCGCCGAACTCCTGGACTCCGGCGACGGATCGGGCGTCGGCTATCTGCTCAAGGACCGGGTCGGCCAGGTCGAGGAGTTCATGGAGGCGCTGCACAAGGTGGCGGACGGCGGGACGGTGGTCGACCCCGAGGTGGTACGGCAGTTGCTGCGGCGCCGCCGTGATCCGCTGGAGCGGCTGACCCCGCGCGAGCGCGAGGTGCTGGCGCTGATCGCCGAGGGCAGGTCCAACGGCGCGATCGCCCGGGAGCTGGTGGTGTCCGAGGCGGCGATCGGCAAGCACGTCGGCAACATCCTCACCAAGCTGGACCTGCCTCCGACGGACCGGACCCACCGCAGGGTCCTGGCCGTGCTCGCCTATCTGCGGGCCTGAGGCACGCCCGTACGCCTAGGGTGTCAAGTGGGCCTGCACCGTGGGTCCGTAGCGGTCCACGACGGTGTCGATGGCGGTCGCGCGGAGGCTGGTGCTGCGGGCGATGCCGTACATCACGCCGAGGCCGAGGACGGTCGCCACGACGAGTTCGGCACGCAGTGCGGCCTCGGGGCCGGGGAGGCGACCGGCGAGGCGATCGACCACGTGGGCGCGGAAGTTGACGCGCAGGATGTCGCCCTGGTCGCCCTGGAGGGGCGCGAACACGATCCGCAGCAGCGGGTCGGCGCCCCGCTCGCGCTGGCTGACCAGAACGTGCCGGACCATGTGGCGGCCGAGTCCGTCGAGCGGGGCGTCCAGCAGGTCCTCCGCGTCGGCCTCGAAGGACATGACGCGCGCGAAGAGGGCGTCCTTGTTGCCGAAGTACTTGAGGATCAACGGCGCGCTGACACCGGCGCGTTCGGCGACGGCCTTGAGGGTGATGTCGGCGTGCGCGTTGCGCGCGAGGAGGTAGCGGGCGGCCTTCAGGATGGCCGCCTTGGTCGCCTCGGCGTCCCGGCGTGCGGGCGGGGACGCGGTGGGGGGTCTGGTGCTCACGGCACTCATGCTCCCTCCAACGCCTCGTCCCGCGCGCCCTCGGCACGGTCCCGGGCACGTGGTGTCTCGTCGGGGGCGGGGTCGCCCGGGATGGTCAGTGCCGCCGCGCTCGCGACCAGGGCGATCACGCCCGCGATGCCGAACGCCATCAGGTATCCGTGCAGCGTGGGCAGCGGAAGCCCGCCGACGAGGCTGGTGTGGTGCACCAGCACGGCGGCGACCACGGCGCTGGAGACGGCCTGCCCGATGGTGCGCATCAGGACGTTGACGCCGTTCGCGGACGCGGTCTGGCCGGCCGGGACGGCGCGCAGGATGAGCGTGGGCAGCGCCGAGTAGGCGAAGGTGGTGCCCGTGGCCACGACCGTCGCACCGAGGATGATCGTCCACAGGTCACGGCTGTCGGCGATGCGCACCACATAGCCGAGCGCGATGATCGCGGCCCCGATGGCGAGCGTGACGCGCGGGCCGCGGGCCGCCGAGATCCGGGCCGAGGTGGACGACAGGAGAAGCATGATGACGCCGCCGGGCAGCAGGCACAGGCCGGTCTGGACGATGGACAGTCCGAGCCCGTAGCCGGTGGCCTTGGGCGCCTGCACCAGTTGGGCGGTGGACAGGGAGTTGGCGTAGAACGCGAAGCCGGTCAGCAGAGCGGCCACGTGCGACAGGCCGACCCGGGGCCGGGACACCAACCGCAGGTCCACCAGCGGCTGTTCGACGCGCAGTTGCTGCCACCACCACAGGCCGAACACGACGACCGTGGCGAGGAACAGCGACAGGATGCGCGGACTCCCCCACCCCCACTGACCGCCCTGGGACACCCCGAGGAGAAGACACACCAGTCCTACGGCCAGTCCCAGCGCGCCGAGCACGTCGAAGCGGCCGGGCTCCCGGACCGGCGACTCGCGCACCGCCCACCAGATTCCCCACACGCCGATCGCGCCGAGCGCGCTGGTCGCCCAGAACATGACGTGCCAGTTGGCGTACTGCACGATCAGTGCCGCGAGCGGCAGTCCGAGCGCGGCGCCGATACCGACCGTGGAGCTCATCAGCGCGACCGCGCCGCCCCGGCGCTCCGGCGGCAGTTCGTCGCGCAGGATGCTGATCGACAGGGGGACGACGGCTGCGGCTGCGCCTTGCAGGGCACGGGCGGTGATCAGGACCCGGATGTCGGAGGACAGCGCGCACATCACCGACCCGAAGGTCATCAGGCTGAGGGCGCCGATCAGGACCCGCCGCTTGCCGTACATGTCGCCGGCCCGGCCGAGTACGGGGGTGAGGACGGCGCCGGAGAGCAGGGTCGCGGTGACCATCCAGGAGACGGCGCCGGCGGAGGAGTGGGTCAGCCGGGGCAGGGACGGCAGCAGCGGGACGACCACGGTCTGCATGACCGCCATCAGGATCCCGCCGAACGCCAGCACCGGAACGGTGAGCCGGTCCCGCAAGGGGGTCCGCCCGGTGGTGCCGGGCGGGTCGGGTATCGGGACGGGCTGGCCCATGGGCACTCCAGCGGACACGTAAAAAAGGGTGAATGGCTATTCACCCTATCCGGTGAATAGCCATTCACCCAATGTGCCGGGGAGACCGGGCTCCCTACTTGCGGGCGGCGAGCGCCCGCGCGTGCACGGTCCGCGCGAGCCTCGGCCCGAGCCAGCGCTTGAACCGGCGCAGCGCCTCCAGCCGTCCCGCCGCCTTGTCGAGACCGTAGTAGACCTGCGGCGGGACGTACGGCAGCAGCGGCGAGTGGCGCTGGCCGAGCAGGGCGAACATGCGGTGCGGGGGCAGATGGATGTAGCGCTGGAGGTTCTCGTACCACTGGGCGCTGTAGCGGGCCGCGCTCTGGATGGACAACAGGGCGGTTCTACGGCGCTGTTCGTAGGCGGCGAGGGCCTGCGGCAGTTCGCCGTGCTCGCGCAGGGCGTCGGCGAGCGCGATGGCGTCCTCCAGGGCGAGGGTGGTGCCGGCGCCGATGGAGTAGTGGGTGGTGTGGGCGGCGTCGCCGAGCAGGACGAGGTTGCCGCGGTGCCAGGTGCGGTTGGTGAGGGTGCGGAAGGTGAGCCATTGGGCGCTGCCGTCGGACGAGGCGCGGCCGATCAGGGAGTGGCCGTCGAGGAGGTCGGCGAAGAGCTTCTCCAGGAGGGCGAGTCCGTCGGCCTCGGCCGCGGTGTCGAGGCCGAGGCCGGTCCAGGTCTCGGGGGCGCACTCGATGACGCAGGTGCTGCCCTCGGGGCCGAACGCGTAGCCGTAGCACCAGATCCAGCCGTGGTCGGTCTCCACGAAGGCGAAGGTGAAGGAGTCGAAGACCTTGCTGGTGCCGAGCCAGATGTACTGGTTGCGGCCGGGCCTGAGTTCGGCGCCGAAGTGGTCGGCGTGGCGGGTGCGCAGCGCACTGTTGACGCCGTCGGCGGCCACGATCAGATCCGCGTCGGGGAGGTCGTCCGCCGTGACGTCGCGCTCGAACTCCAGCCGTACACCGAGGGATCGGGCCCGTTCGGCGAGGATCTTGAGGAGCCGGTGGCGGCCGATGCCGTGGCCCTCGTCCCCGGGTTGACTGGTCGTCAGATCCCGGATGCGGGCGACGCCGTCGCTCCAGCGCACCGAGTGTTCGTCCACGGCCTGCGCCGACTCGGGGTCGTACTCCCGGAGTTGGTCGAGCAGTCCACGCCAGTACGTCACGCCCCAGCCGTAGGTCGAACCCTCGGCGTTGCGCTCGTAGACGGTGATGTCGTGGGACGGGTCCTGACGCTTCAGCAGGATCGAGAGATACAGACCGGCGGGCCCGCCTCCGACACAGGCGACCTTCACGCGCACACCCCTGGAGATTACTCAAAGTGGTCAAGTGGAACCGCAGAGTAGCAGGCCGGCGACATGAAGAAGCCCCATCGGCCTCGGGCCGACGGGGCGCGTCAAAGGAGTCGGGGGCTCAGGCCTCGGCCGTGGCGCACTCCGGGTGGCCCCAGCCCTTGGGGTTCTTGCTGATGGGCTCACCGGCCGCGTAGGCACGGCCGCACAGACAGCGGCCGG
>NZ_JAENRY010000201.1 GCF_016612545.1 Streptomyces sp. MBT65
GCGTGAGCGGCGCCCCGGCGGCTGCGGTTCCGTCCCCGGGTGTCACGAACTGCCCCACCGTGACGGCCACCCCGACGACCGGCCCGCCCGGCACCACGCCCACCCCGTCACCGCGCGGCTCCATCCCGAGCGCCGAGACGCCCGTACCGGAACCGTCCCAGGACCAGGACACCCCGGGCGAGATCGGCCCGCCGACCGTCCCGGAGACCCCGGACCTGCCCGACGGCGGCGGACAAGTCCCGGACGACACCACCACCGGCAGCATCTTCGACAGCCCCACCGACGTCTTCGACGGCTGACCGCGGGGCGGGGTCGTAGTGCTCGGAGAAGTCGAATAATCGGGCAAATCCTGGCAAGGTGGGCCGCATGGTTGATCGGGGAGCGAGCGCCCTGTCACTCCCGGACGACTGGCCCGCCCACCCGGACCCGATCCTGGCGCTCAACCGCATGGGCAGCTTCGACTGGGACCTGGACAGCGGCCTGTTCCACATGGACGCCCAGGCCCACGAGGTCTTCGACCTGCGCCCCGACGAGTACGACGGACGTCCTGAATCGCTGGCGATCCGGGTGCCGCCGCCCGAGGGCTACCGGCTCGACGGTCTGGTCTCCCAGGCGCTGAAGGACGGCAGCGAGAACTACGGCGCCTACTTCCGGATGCGGCTGCGCGACGGCACCCTGCGCTGGACCCACACCCAGGGGTACATCCGGCGCGACGAGACGGGCCGCCCGCGCCGCATCATCGGCATCGTGCGGGACGCCACCCAGGAGCTCGCCGAGAGCGCGGCCCGCCGTGAGCAGGCGGCCCAGGACGCGGCGCTGCGCCGGCAGACCAACGTCGTGCAGCTCACCACCGCCGCCCTGGCGCACGCCCGGACCGTCCAGGACGTGATCGACGTCCTCAGGGACACCCACGGTCTCGTCCACCTCGGCGCGACCAGACTGATCATGGGGCTGGTCGAGGCCGGCCGTATCCGCCTGGTCGCCGAGGGAAGCGTCGTGCCCGGCCGGGAGGTCATCCGGATCGACGAGCCGTACCCGATGGCGGACGTCGTACGGACCCTCAGCCCGGCGTTCATCGAGTCGCCGGAGGAGTTCGCCGAGCGGTACCCGCTGCTGTGGCAGCACATCACCGATCTGCACATCACCGCGGCCGCCTATCTGCCGCTGATCGCGCAGGCCCGGCCGATCGGCGCGATGGGGCTGCTCTACAACGACCGGAGCGGGTTCAGCGCCGACGAGCGCAATGTGCTCGTCGCGCTCGGCAGCAGCATCGCGCAGAGCCTCCAGCGCGCCATGTTCTACGAGCAGGAGAAGGACCTCGCCCAGGGCCTACAGCAGGCCATGCTGCCGCGCGCCATCCCCAGCGTCCCGGGCGCCGACGTCGCGGTCCGCTACCGGTCCGCGAAGCTCGGGCGGGACATCGGCGGCGACTGGTACGACCTGATCCCGCTGCCCGGCGGGCGGGTCGGCGCGGTCATCGGCGACGTCCAGGGCCACGACACGCACGCCGCCGCCGTCATGGGCCAACTGCGCATCGTCCTCAAGGCGTACGCCGCCGAGGGGCACACCCCGGCCACGGTGATGGCCCGTGCCTCCGTCTTCCTCCACGAACTCGACACCGACCGCTTCGCCACCTGCCTCTACGCCGAGGCCGACCTGTCGACCGGAGTGGTGCAGGTGGTCCGGGCCGGCCATATCGACCCGCTGGTACGGCAGTTGGACGGCAGCTGTCGCCGGATGACCGTCGCGGGCGGGCTGCCGCTCGGGCTGTCCGCCGAGTTCGGACGGCTCGAATACCCCGTCTCCACCCTCGAACTCGACCCCGGCCAGACCCTCGTGCTGTGCACCGACGGTCTCGTCGAACAGCCCGGCGCGGACCTCGACGACGGCCTGCGGACCCTCGCCGCGCTCGTCGCCTCCGGCCCGGACGACGTACGCGATCTCGCCGATCTGCTCATCGACGTGGCCGACGAACGCGGCGGCGAGGACGACGTGGCGCTGCTCCTGCTGCGCCGGCGCGGCCAGGACGCCCCGCGGTCCGGCGGCCGGCTCCAGCAGCATGTCGCACCGGGGGACTCCGAGGCGCTCACCGAGGCACGGCACATGATCCGGGCCGCGGTCCGCGCGTGGGGCGCCGGTGACCGTTCCGACGAGGTCGAGCTGGTCGCCGACGAGCTGATCACCAACGCGCTGATGCACACCGAGGGCTCCGCGATCGTCACCCTCCGGGTCCTCGACGGCACCGAACGCCGGCTGCGCGTCGAGGTCGAGGACTCCTCCAGCGCCCTCCCGCGCCGGCGTGAGGCGGGCGAGGACGGTGTCTCGGGCCGGGGTCTGCTCCTGGTCGACCTGCTCACGGACGTGTGGGGCGTGGAGGCGCGCGGCAGCGGCAAGTGCGTGTGGTGCGAGTTCCTGATCCCGGAAGGCACCGGACCGGAACAGCCGCGGTCCGGTCCGAGCTGACCCCGCGGGCCACTGATGGCACCCTGGACCCATGCCGGAACTTCCCGAGGTCGAAGCGCTGAAGGACTTCCTGACCGAACACCTCGTCGGCCACGAGATCGTCCGGGTGCTGCCCGTCGCCATCAGCGTCCTGAAGACGTACGACCCTCCGCCCACCGCGCTGGAGGGCCACGAGGTGGTGGCCGTGCACCGGTACGGCAAGTTCCTGGACGTCGAGACGGACGGCGGCCCGCACTTCGTGGCCCACCTTGCCCGCGCGGGCTGGCTGCACTGGAAGGACCGCCTCCCGGACGGCCCGCCCCGGCCCGGCAAGGGCCCGCTCGCGCTCCGCGTGGCCCTGGAGACCGGCGAGGGCTTCGACCTCACGGAGGCGGGCACCCAGAAGCGCCTCGCGGTGTACGTCGTGGCCGACCCGCAGTCGGTGCCGGGCGTCGCCCGCCTGGGCCCCGACCCCCTGGCCGACGACTTCGACGAGCCGCGCTTCGCCGACCTGCTGAAGGACGAACGCCGCCAGCTCAAGGGCGCCCTGCGCGACCAGACCCTGATCGCCGGGGTGGGCAACGCGTACAGCGACGAGATCCTGCACGCGGCGAAGATGTCCCCGTTCAAGCTCGCCGCGTCGCTCACCCCGGCCGAGACCCACACGCTCTACGAGGCCCTGCGCACCACCCTCACCGTGGCCGTCGACCGCTCCCGGGGCGTGGCCGCCGGCCGCCTGAAGGCCGAGAAGAAGAGCGGCCTGCGCGTCCACGGCCGCACCGGGCAACCCTGCCCGGTCTGCGGCGACACCATCCGCGAGGTCTCCTTCAGCGACTCCTCCCTCCAGTACTGCCCGACCTGCCAGACGGGTGGCAAACCGCTCGCGGACCGGCGACTGTCGCGGCTGCTCAAGTAGCCACCAGGGCACACCCGTCAGCTACCACGGCACCCCCGTCCCGTCCCGCGACAGGAACCGCCCCGTGGGACCGTCGTCCGGCAGCAGTGCCAGGTCGACGGCGCCCCGTGCCGCCTCCGCCGGGTCCCCGTCGCTCGCGGTGGCCCGTGCGTTGAGGTCGGTCGAACGGAGGCCCGGGGCAAGGGCGTTGACCTTGAAGCCCGCGGGTGCGAGGGACTGGGCGTAGAAGAGGGTCAGGGCGTTGAGTGCAGACTTGGACGAGCGGTAGGCGGCGCCCGCCCCGGCGTGGCGGGCGAACTCCCGTTCCGGGTCGGCGCTCCAGGTCAGGGAGCCGGTGCCGCTGGAGACGTTCACGATGCGGGGGTGCGGGGAGCGGCGCAGCGCCGGGAGGAAGGCGTTGGTGACCGCGAGGACGCCGAAGACGTTCGTCTCGTAGGTGCGGCGGAAGTCGTCGAGGTCCGCCTCGGGTGCCGGGTCGGCGCCGGCCATGATGCCCGCGTTGTTGACCAGGACGTCTAGGGCGTCCACCTGCCGTGCCGCCGCCGCGACGCTGCCCGGGTCCGTGACGTCGAGGATCAACAGCCGTGCGCCGCCGCCCAGTTCGCCCACGGCCCGCTGTCCTCGGTCGGCGTCGCGCGAGCCGACGTGGACCGTGAATCCCTCGGCGACGAGCAGACGGGCAATTTCCTTGCCGATGCCCTTGTTGGCTCCGGTGACCAGTGCTGTGGAATCGTTCATGGCGACGACGATTCCGCAGCCGAGGCCGCCGAACCAGGGACAACCGATCCCTGGCAGCCGGAGGGAGGCACCGTGACCGGCAAGCAGGAGCTGGCCCGATTTCTGCGTGGGCGGAGGGAGCGACTGGTGCCCGCCGATGTGGGACTGCCCGGTGAACCGTCCCGGCGGACCCGCGGGCTGCGCCGCGAGGAGGTGGCCGAATTGGCCCACATGTCCGTCGACTACTACGCCCGGCTGGAGCAGGCGCGTGGGCCGCGTCCCTCGCCCCGCGTCCTCGACGCCCTCACCGGAGTGTTCCGGCTCGACCCGGCCGAGCGGACGCACCTGTTCCGGCTGGCGGGGACCCAACTCACGCCTCTTGCCGCGCCGGTGCGCACCGTCCGCCCGCATGTGGCGGAGCTGCTGTGCCGTATCCCGGACACGGCGGCCATCGTCACCGATGCCACCTATGACGTGATCGGCTGGAACCCGCTGGCGGACGCCGTGTTCGGCGGGGGTCTCGGCACCCGGCCTAACCTGGCGCGCCGCCGGTTCCTGGGAAGCCCGACGGAGAGTTCCGGTGCCGAGGAGTTCGGCCACATCGTGGTCTCCCGGCTGCGGCGCGCCGCCGACCGCTATCCGTACGACCCGGGGCTCGCCCGACTGCTGGCCGAACTGCGCGCCGGCAGCGAGGAGTTCGGCCGGATCTGGGACACCGATCCGGTGCACGCGCCCGGCCACCGCACCAAGACCGTCACCCACCCGGAGGTGGGCCGGCTGCGGATCAACTGCGACGTGCTCACCGTCCCGCACGACGACCAACAGGTCGTCTTCGTGACCGCCGACCCAGGGACCCCCTCCGCGCGGTCCCTGCGTCGACTGGCCAGCGTGGGCCCGGACTTCAGTGCGAGGTGAGCCGCACCAACTGCTGTCCGTCGGCCGTCCGCACGTCGTAGTGATCGATGTCGGCGGGGTGCATCGCCGCGCCACCCTGCATCGTGATCATCGTCGCGTCGTGCTCGGGGACGTTCCAACTGGTCACGATCTGCTCGGAACCGTCGCGGCCCACGACCACCAGTCGACAGGACCGGGGGCCCGCGCCGTCCTTGATCTTCAGGGACACATCACTGCCGTAGTTCTCGTTCGCGGCCGTGATCTGCGCCCACACGCCCGACTTGGCGTCGGTCGCCGTGAGTTGCACGGGACCGTCGCCGTGCGCGGCGAGGGTCGCCACCGCGGGCCCGCCCACGGCGAACACCACCGAGGCGGCCACGGCGTACAGAAACCGCCGTCGTCCGGCCCGCTGTCGCGAGGCGATCTCGCCGAGCAGCCGGTCCAGCATTCGGGGACCGGGTTGTGCCATGGGGTGCACAGAGCGCGGCGTCGCACGCCGGTACAGCATCAACTGCCGTGAGGCGGGACCGAATTCGGTCACATGAGCCGCGCAACTGGTGCACTCCATGAGGTGATCCTCGAAGCGGAAGGCGTCCGCCTCGTCCAGCACGCCTAGCGCGTACGCGCCGACGTCGCGATGCCTTTCCAGGGACCTCATGCCGAATCCTCGTGCCGTTAGGTGCGGGTGGGGTTACTCCTTGCTCCCATCGGTACGCACCAGCAAGCCGAATCACTCAAGGCACACACAGAATCGCAACCAACAGTTCGGAGCGGGTGGGCCCATGGATTGGTCCCTGTTTCAAAAAAGATGGATGGCGAGATGGCCGAGCGGCAGACCCAGCTGCCAGGCGGGCGTCCAGACCTGGGGTCCGTCGTCCTCACCGGTCGCCGGACCGCCTCCCGGGCCCGGTACCGCGTCCAGGTCCGGCGCGAGCAGTTCGGTCTCCTCCAGCCAGCGCCAGGCGGCCTCCGCGAGCGCCAGGTCCGGTGCGTCCGCCCCGGATTCGGCGGCTTCGGCCGTCAACTTGGACATACGTTCCGCGACCCAGTCCTGCCACGGCTGGTCGTACGCCGTGAGCGAAAGCCAGGTCTCCAACTGGGTCACCACTCGGATACCGGACAACTCGCCGTCCGTGTCGGAGAGGAAGATGGTCAGCGCCAGCGCGTCCCGTCCCGCACGGAACTCGAAGGACGTCGGCGGCATCAGGTCGCCGGTCCGCAGCAACTCGTCGGCGATGTACTCGGCGTACAACCACGCCATGGGGACGGTGAGTTCACCGCCACCGGTGCCCTCCGTGCTCTCTTGACCTCTGTGCAGCATCCCTTCCTGCCTTCCTCCGGTGCGTGCGCGTCGCCCGGCCCGAGGCTCCGTCAGGAACCCCGAGCCCCCCAGTCCGGAACACGGATGAGGACAGCCGATTACTCAACCAGGGTCCTGAGCAAGGCGCTTTACGGAGGTTTGACCAATCAATTGGTTTCACCGCAGGTCAGCGGCGTAACCCGGAAGCACCCGGCGCAGGGCGCGCAACGCGTAGTAAGCGCGGGACTTCACCGTACCGGGCGGAATTCCGAGGGCCGCCGCGGCCTCCGCCACACTCGCCCCGTGGAAGTACACGAGCACCAGGACTTCACGGTGCTCCGGAGTGAGTGTCTTCACAGCCTCCCGCACATCGAGCGTCGCCGCCGACCGTTCCGCGTGATCGGCGCACACTCGTGCGTTCTCCAGCACCGCGTCCCCGACCTCGGGCGGTCGCGCCTGCCGGGCCCGGCGCGCGTCGATGGCGAGCTGCCGGCCCACCGTCAGCAGCCAGGGCCGTACGGACTCGAAGTCGTCGGCGCGCAGCGCCTCGGGGTGCTGCCAGGCGCGGACGAGGGTCTCCTGGACGAGGTCCTCGGCGCGCTGGCGGTCGCCGTCGCAGAGCCGGAGCAGCAGCGCGAAGAGCGGCCTGCCGTGCTCGCGCTGCAGTGCGGCGAGCTCGTGCTCGGCGGTCGTTCCTTCTCTGAGCGTGGGTCCGGCCGTCATGGCCGTATGGCATCGCAGGGGGCCGTTCGGGGACAGGGGGCGCACGAGGGGCTGCGGCGGACGGTCGATCGCGTCGACGAACGGTGCGACGAACGGTCCGCGCCCTCCGGCGATCCACCGCACGCGCACACCGGACGGGTCATCGGAGGCCGGAAGTCGTTTGCGGGGGCGATGAAGTTCATACCTATGGGTGGGTAAATATGACCACAGTGGGGTGAAGTGATGATCGCACGCAGACGCCAGGTGGCCGTCGCCCTCGCGGGCCTGCTCACCGCGGCCGCCGCCTGCCAGGCCCAGCACCACGACTCCAAGGCGTCCGGCCGTCCTGCGCCTCCCGCCCCCCGCGGCTTCACCCTCGTCGCCGCCGGTGACATCCTCCCGCACAGCGCCGTCCTCGACCGCGCCCGCTTCGACGCCGGCGGTACCGGCTACGACTTCCGGCCGATGCTCTCCGCCGTCCAACCCCTCGTCTCCCGCGCCGACTTGGCGCTCTGCCACATCGAGAACGTCTACGGGGACGTACCGCTCACCTCCCCGCCCGAGGAGGCGCAGGGCCTCGCGGCGACCGGCTACGACAGTTGCTCCACCGCGTCCGACCACAGCCTCGACCTCGGCACCGCCGGCGTCCGGCGCACCCTCGACACCCTCGACGGCGCCGGCGTACGGCACGCCGGAACGGCGCGCACCGACGCCGAGGCACGCACGGTCACGCTGCTGCGCGCCGGTCCGGCGAAGGTCGCCCAGCTCGCCTACACCGCCGACACGAACGGCGTTCCGCTCCTGCCGGCCGAGCCCTGGTCCGTCAACCTCCTCGACCCCGCGCGCGTCCTCGCCGACGCCCGGGCCGCCCGGCGCGCGGGCGCCGACGTGGTCGTCGTCTCCCTGCGCTGGGGCACACCGGGCCAGGACGCCCCCGACCCGCGACAGCTGGCACTGGCCAGGGAACTCACCGCCGCGCGCACCGACGGCCGCCCCGACATCGACCTGATCCTCGGCACCCACGCCCGCACCCCGCAGGCGTACGAGAAGGTCAACGGCACCTGGGTGGTCTACGGGCTCGGCGACCAGATCACCGGCGAGATGTACGACAACGCGGGCACCCAGGACCCCGGCGGCAACCTGAGCACCATCGGCCGCTTCACGTTCGCACCGCCCACTCGACCCGGTGGGCGCTGGGAGGTGACCCGGGCGGAGTTCGTCCCGCAGTCGTTCGACATCGACGCGGGCCGGGTCGTCGACGTCAACCAGGCGATCGGTCAGGGCGCCGATCTGGCCGGCGACCGCGACCGTATCCGCGAGGTGGTGCTGAGCCGGGGCGCGGCGAAGGACGGGCTGGTGATGGGGAAGTAGCTGGTGATGGGGGAGTGGCTGGTGGCGGGGAAGCAACTCGAGAAGGGGGAGCGACTGGTGGCGGGGAAGTAGCTCGTGACAGGGACGTGACGGGCGGTCAGTCCACGTCCACGTGGTCGAAGGTCCTGAGGATCTCCGTGAGCACCCGCACGCACGCGCTGACCTCGGCGTCGGTCAGGTCGCCGCCGACCTGGCGGTTCAGGGAGTGCTCGCGGCCGAGGACGGACGCGATGACGGACCGGCCCTCCTCCGTGAGCCGGATCAGGGAGGACCGCTGGTGTGCGGGGTTGGGCGTGACCTCCACCCAGCCGTGGCCCGCCGCCTCGTTGACCATGCGCTGTACGAACTGCCGGCTCAGGGCCAGGGTCCGGCCCATCTGGGGCACCGTCATGGGTCCGTGCTGTCGCAGCAGGTCCAGTACGGCGCGCACGCCGACGGAGACCCCCTCGACCGGTTCGCCCTGCTCGACCTTGCGCAGGGCGCGCCGGTAGAGGGGGCCCACCAGGTCGAACACCTCGGTGAGGCGATGGCCGAGTTCGTCGGGGGACAGGGGAGAGGAGTCGTTCACGAGCCCATCATGACACCTGGGTTGCCAACTCTCTCCGGAGATGACACCTTGGTTGTCATGATGGCTGCTTCGGAACGTGCTTCGGAACTGAGCTTCTTCGCATCTGCCGACGGGGACCTGGCCTATCGCGACATGGGCACCGGCGACCCCGTGGTCCTCCTCCACTCCGGCTTCGCCGACCACCGCGTCTTCGCCGACCAACTCCCCGTCCTCGCCCGCGACTTCCGCGTCATCGCGCCCGACATCAGGGGGCACGGCTTCTCGGCCAACGCGAGCGGGCCGTTCCGCTGGGCCGACGACCTGGCGGGTCTTCTGCGCCACCTCGACCTCGGGCCCGCGGTCCTGGTCGGCCTGTGCATGGGCGCGGCCGTCGCCACCGACACCGCGCTGGAACACCCCGACCTGGTCCGCGCGGTCGTGGTCTCGGGCGCCGGCACCAGCGCCTTCGAGTACGCCGACCCGCAGCTGCTCCAACATCAGTCCCGCGCCGGGCAGTTGCTCGCCACCGGCGACATCACGGGCTGGCTCGACCAGTTCGCCGAGGGAGTGGCGGGCCCGCGCCGTACGACGGACCAGGTCGACCCGTCGGTCCTACGCCGCCTACGCGAACTGACCGCCCACACCCTCGCCAAGCACACACCGGGCGAGAAGGACTGGTTCGTGCCCCTGACCGACCCCTGGCCCCGCGTCCCGAAACTCGACGCCCCGGTCCTCGCGATCCACGGCGCCCTCGACTGGCCCGACAGCCTCGCCATGGCCCAACGCTTCGCCGACACGGTCCCGAACGGCCACGCCACGACGATCGAGGACGCCGGCCACTACCCGAACATGGAGAAGCCGGACCGCTTCAACGAACTCCTGACGGACTTCCTCGGCACGCTCTGACGGAGCGAGGCAACGGGCCGACCAGGGAGCGACCGCCGGCGGTCACGGGCACGACCGGCAACGGCACGCCTGCCGACCGCTACGGCGTCACCGCCGGACTACGGCGCGGCCGTCGGCGGTTGGGGCGTCACAGCCCGGCCACCGTCCCACCTTCACCAGCTACTGCACGGTCGCCGACGGCTACTGCGTCACCGGCCATGCTCCGGCCCCATCGTCACGGGCTACGGAACACATCCCGGCGGTTGCGGCATCACCGCCGGGCCAGGGCACCACCGCCACCGGCTGCACGGTCACCCCCCGACCGTCACCAGCCACCACCCCACCCTCACCGGCGACGGCCACCGTGCCCGGCCACCGCCCAACCGCCGGAGGCTACGGCACAACCGTCACCGGCCACCGCCCCGCCTTCACCAACCGCACCGCCACCGACCCGATGATCCGGTGCCCCGCCTGCTCCGACGCGCCGACGATGACCGCGTCGGCCTTGAGCTGGTCGGCCGCCTTGACCAGGCCGCCGTAGGGATCGCCGCGGAACGTGTGGAATTCCCAGCGGATGTCGAATATCCCCTTCACCCGCTCTGTCTCGCTGCGGATCTGCGCGACGAGGTTCTCGGCGATCTCATCGGTCGTGTCGGCGACCGGCGCCCCCATGGCCGCGCCCGCCGCCAGCACCGGCTGCACATACACCATCGCGAGCAGCGCGCCCTGACGCCTGGCCAGGCCCGCGGCATATGCCGCGGCCCGGAGCGAGGAGTCCGAGCCGTCCACCCCGGCCACGATCACCTTGGGCCCGTCCGTGCCCCGCTCGAACTGAGTTGAGTGCTGTTCCGTCACGGCCGTGAGGCTATCGGAAGCCGCAGGTCCCGAACCCGCCCGGGAGCGCTCGACGGGCGCGCCGCCCGCCCTGTTCCTACAGTCGGAAGCATGACTGCCACCGCGGAGGCCGCCAGGTCCAAGGACACCAGGGCGCCGATACGGCCGCCCGGCAACGGCTTCCTCAGCAGGGTGCCCGAGGGCTTCGCGACCTTCTTCGGCGCCCTCGGCCTGCTCTGCGTCCTGCTGGCCTTCATCGCCCCGCTGCGCCGCGCCCTGCGCCCGGTGGTCCGCTTCCTCGACCTCCTCATCGTCCCCGTCAGCGCCAACCTCGCCTACGCCGTCTTCCTCTTCCTGCTGGCCGCCGCGACCGCCGCCCGCAAGAAGATCGCCTGGTGGCTGGTCGTCGTCTACCTCGGCCTGCTCGTCCTGACGGACATCCTCGGCGTGGCCCTCGGCCTGTACGCCGAGTCCCTCCCGTCCCTCATCGTCTGCGCCCTGCTGCTGGTCCTGCTGATCGTCGCCCGCAAGCAGTTCTACGCCGCCTCCCGCCGCGCGGCCGTCCGGCGGGCCCTCGCCGTCCTCCTCGCCGGACTCGCCGTGGCGATCCTGGCCGGCTGGGGGCTGGTCGCCCTGTTCCCCGGCACCCTGCCCACGAGCCAGCACCTGGGCTGGGCCGCCGACCGGGTCTGCGGCGGCCTGGTCTCCGGCCGCTCCTTCGACGGGCGCCCGCCCCGCGCCCTGTTCTTCCTCCTCGGCCTGTTCGGCGCGCTCGCCCTCCTGAACGCGGCCACCGTCCTCTTCCGCTCCCAACGCCTCGAAGCCGCCCTGCACGGCGACGAGGAGACCCGCATCCGCGCCCTCCTGAAGGCCTACGGCGGCCAGGACTCCCTCGGCTACTTCGCCACCCGGCGCGACAAGGCCGTCGTCTTCTCGCCCAGCGGCAAGGCCGCCGTCACCTACCGCGTCGAGGCCGGCGTCTGCCTCGCCAGCGGCGACCCGGTCGGCGACCGCGAGGCCTGGCCGCACGCCATCGCCGCCTGGCTGGACCTGGCCCGCCGCCACGCCTGGGCCCCCGCCGTGATGGGCGCCTCCGAGGACGGCGCCCGCGCCTTCGCCCGCGCCGGGCTCGGCGCCCTCCAACTCGGCGACGAGGCGATCCTGCACGTCGCCGACTTCGACCTCGCGGGACGCGACATGCGTGTCACCCGCCAGGCCGTGAGCCGCGTCCGCCGCGCCGGCGCCACCTGCCGCATCCGCCGCCACGCCACCCTCACCGACACGGAGATGGAGGAGGTCGTCGACCGCGCCGACGCCTGGCGCGACACCGAGACCGAACGCGGCTTCTCCATGGCCCTGGACCGCCTCGGCGACCCGGCCGACGGCGACTGCCTCCTCGTCGAAGCGCTCGGCGAGGACGGCAAGCTGCTCGCCCTGCTCTCCCTCGTCCCCTGGGGCGGCGACGGCGTCTCCCTCGACCTGATGCGCCGCGACCGCACCGCCCCCAACGGCGTCATGGAGTTCATGGTCGCCGAACTCTGCGCCGCCGCACCGAAGTTGGGCGTCCACCGCATCTCCCTCAACTTCGCCGTGTTCCGCTCGGCCTTCGAGGAGGGCGCCCGCATCGGCGCCGGACCGGTACTCCGCCTCTGGCGCCGCCTCCTCCTGTTCTTCTCCAAGTGGTGGCAGTTGGAGGCCCTTTACCGCTCCAACGCCAAGTACCACCCCGAGTGGTACCCCCGCTTCATCTGCTACGGCGAGACCGCCTCCCTGGCCCGCATCAGCCTCGCCTCCGGCATCGCCGAGGGCTTCGTCTCCGTACCGTCGCTGCGCCAACTCTGGGGAAAGGGGCACCAGAAGAGCGGCCCGCGCCCCGCGACCACCGCGGATCTGCCGTCCCTGTCGGCGCTCGGCCTCGACGGCGGTGGCGAGGCCGACGGTCCGGAGAGCGGCCTGCCGGAACAGGTCCGCGTCCGGCACCACACACTCGACCGGCTGCGCGCCGCGGGCATCGACCCCTACCCGGTCGGCGTCCCGCAGCGCACCCATACCCTCGCCGAGGTCCGCGCGGGCGACCAAGTCACCGTCGCGGGGCGGGTGATGAGGGTGCGCGACCTCGGCGGCATCGTCTTCCTCACCCTGCGCGACTGGTCCGGCGACCACCAACTCGCCCTCACCCGCGCCGAGTCGGGCCCCGACCTCGACCGCTTCACCGCCGACACCGACATCGGCGACCACATCACCGCCACCGGCCGCGCGGGCACCAGCGACAAGGGCGAACCCACTGTCTTCGTCACCTCCTGGCAGCTCACCGGCAAGTGCCTGCGCCCGCTGCCCGACAAGCACCGGGGCCTGACCGACCCCGAGGCCAAGGTCCGCATGCGCTACCTCGACCTCGTCGCGAGCCCCGCCGCCCGCGATGTCGTCCGGGCCCGCTCCACCGCCGTACAGGCCCTGCGCCAGGGCCTGTTGGAGCGCGGCTATCTGGAGGTGGAGACCCCGATGCTGCAACAGATCCACGGTGGCGCGAACGCCCGCCCCTTCACCACCCACATCAACGCCTACGACCTCGACCTCTATCTGCGCATCGCCCCCGAGCTGTACCTCAAGCGCCTCTGCGTCGGTGGTATGGAGAAGGTCTTCGAGATGGGCCGCACCTTCCGCAACGAGGGCGTCTCCTACAAGCACAACCCCGAGTTCACGATGCTGGAGGCCTACCAGGCGTACGCCGACTACGACGTCATGCTCGACCTCGTCCGCGAGCTGATCCAGGGTGCTGCGACCGCCGCCTTCGGTTCCGCCGTCGCGCGCAAGGACGGCGAGGAGTACGACATCTCCGGGGTCTGGCCGGTCAAGACGGTCCACGGCGCGATCTCCGAGGCGCTCGGCGAGGAGATCGACGCCGACACCGAACTGGCCCGCCTGCATCTGCTGTGCGACCGCGCGGGTGTGCCGTACGGCGCGGACGACGGCCGCGGGGACGTCGTACTGGAGATGTACGAACGACTGGTGGAGGAGCCGACCCGGCTGCCGACCTTCTACAAGGACTTCCCGACCGACGTCTCCCCGCTCACCCGCCAGCACCGCACCGATCCGCGCCTCGCCGAGCGCTGGGACCTGGTCGCCTTCGGCACCGAACTCGGCACCGCCTACTCCGAACTCACCGACCCCGTCGAACAGCGCCGCCGTCTCACCGCCCAGTCGCTGCTCGCCGCCGGGGGAGACCCCGAGGCGATGGAACTCGACGAGGACTTCCTCGACGCCCTCGAATACGCGATGCCGCCCACCGGCGGACTCGGCATCGGGGTCGACCGACTCGTCATGTTCCTCACCGGTCTGACGATCCGTGAGACGCTGCCGTTCCCCCTCGTCCGGCGGCGCTGACGGGACGAACACTGGGCCGGGCGGGTGTTTTCCTGCCGCCGCACCGGTGTTGCCGTGGGGCGGCGGTACCTTCCCGGGCGACTGATGAGTCATGAAGAAGGATCAGTCGCTCACGCGCCGACGGGCCCTGCTCGCCGGCGCCGCTGCCGTCGGGGCGGCCGGCACCGCCGGTCTGCTGTACTCCGGACTCTCGGACGACGCCCCCGCCC
>NZ_JAENRY010000202.1 GCF_016612545.1 Streptomyces sp. MBT65
CCACCCCCTCTCGAGGCCGCCCCTATGTCCAACTCCCCTTCCGCAGACCGCGCGAGCGGACGCCACCGCAAGAGCCGAACGGCCGGACCGGTGCTCCGCCGTGTCGCCGTCATCGCGGTGACCGCGCCGGTCGCCGGGACGATCCTGTTCGGCACGTCCGCGTTCGCGGCCGAGCAGGCCGCGCCCAAGACCCTCGCCAAGACCGACACCGTCACGCTCGACACCGCCGAGCAGGCGATCGCGAACAATCTCGACACCCGTGTCCAGGACGTCCGTCTGGGCAGCACGTTCAGCGGTGTCGTGATCGACGCCCAGTCCACGGCGGCCATCTGGGGCCACGACGCGACGACCGCGCTGATGCCCGCGTCGAACACCAAACTCGCCACCTCCACGGCCGCGTTGACGATCCTCGGCCCGGACCACCGCTTCACCACGAAGGCCGTCTACGACAACGGCACGCTCACCCTGGTCGGGGGCGGGGACCGCACCCTGACCACCGCCGACCTCACCGCGATGGCCACCACCGCCGTCGCGGGCCTGAAGAGCGCGGGCCTGACCTCGGTGAAGGTGGCGGTCGACGACAGTCTCTTCCCCGAGCCCACGCTCGCCACGGGCTGGAACTCCGGCTACTACCCCGACTCCATCGCTCCGGTACGGGCGTTGGTGGTCGACGGCCGCCATGTCACCGACACCTCGCTCGACGCGGGCCAGATCTTCGCCAAGCTGGTCGCCAAGCAGGGGGTCACCGTCACCGGGACCGTCGCCCACGCCACCGCCGCCACGTCGGCCGTCCCCGTGGCCCAGCACGAGTCCGCCGCGCTGTCGGCCGTCGTGGAGCACATGCTCAAGGTGAGCGACAACGATATCGCCGAGACCCTGCTCCGGATGACGGCGCTGGCCGCCGGCCGCCCGGCCACCTTCGAGGACGGCACAGCGGTCGTACGCCAGGTACTCACCCAGTACGGTGTCTCGCTGGCCAACTTCGAGGTCTACGACGGCAGCGGGCTCTCCCGCTCCAACCGCATCCCGGCGCAGACCATCGCCGACATCCTGCATCTCGCCGACGACCCGGCCAACGCCCCGATCCTGAAGTACATCGTGGAGGGGCTGCCGGTCTCGGGTGAGGCGGGTTCGACGCTGGGTCCCGAGTGGGGGCGGTTCGACACCGCGGACTCGAAGTGCGCCGTCGGGAAGGTCAGCGCCAAGACGGGCACGCTGACCGGTGCGATCGCGCTGAGCGGTCTGACCGTGGCCGCGGACGGGCGCTGGAAGATCTTCTCGTTCATCGAGAACAACTCGACGGCCGCCCCGGACGCCACGAAGGACGCCCTGGACGGCCTCGCCGCCACGGTCAACGGCTGCTGGGCATAGGAGGGTTGCGGGTTACGGCACCGCGGCGCGTCAGAGCGCCGCGGTCGTCCCCTCGCCGGCGCCGCTGCCCGCGAGCCACTGGTCCCAGCCGAGGTTGAAGTCGGCGTAGCCGTTGTCGGCCGGGGCCTTGCCGCGGGGCGAGCCGGTGATGGTGATGGGGTCGCCCTGCTTGACCTGGCCGTAGAACCACTTGGCGTCCGACAGGGACAGGTGGACGCAGCCGTGCGAGCCGCGGGCGCTGCCGCTGCCCGGGTTCGGGTCACCGGTCGAGTAGTGCACGTAGGTGCCGGACTGGGTGAGGTGGATGTCCCAGGGCAGCGTCAGGTCGTAGAAGTTGGGGCTGCTCTTGTCGCAGCTGATGCCGACGCTGCAGGAGGTCATGTGGACCTTCTCCTGCTTGTCGATGACGGCCATCGTGCCGTCCCAGGTCGGGTACTCGGCGCTGCCCGCGTTGATCGACAGGGTGCGCACCGCCGCGCCGTTCCTGGTCACCTTCATGGTGTGGTTGGTGACCGAGACATCCGCGCGGACGTCGTCGCCGATCTTGAAGGTGTGCGTGTAACTGTGCACGCCGTAGCGTCCGTTGCCGTTGCTGACGCCGTTCATGTCGGCGTCGATCTTCACGGTCGTACCGGAGGGCCAGTACGTCTTGGGGCGCCAGTCGACGCGCCTGTCGCCCATCCAGTGCCAGGCGCCGACGACCGACTGCGAGGCGCTGACCTTCATGTGCTTCTCGACCGTGGCCCGGGCCTTGGACGCCACCGGGTTGGTGAAGATCACCGAGATAGGCATGGCCACGCCGACCGTGGTTCCGGTCTGCGGGGTGATGGTGTCCAGCAGCATCGGTGGGCCCGCGGGCTTGGTCGGTGACGGCGAGGCACTCGCGCTCGCCTTGGCCGACGCCTTCGCGTCGTCCGCGCCCGCCTTGTCGCTGCCACCCCCGCCGCAGGCACTCGCGCCCACCAGCACCGCACCCGTCACGAGCGCGATCCCTATGCTGCCCTTGCGCCGTCCCACGACTTGCCCCACTCTCTAGCTCCTCGACCCTGACGGGCCCGACTCACTGTCAGACAGCGACAGAGGGGGCCTCAGTTGCACGCGGCACGTAAAACGTCTCTCAAGACTCGGTACGCGGCGAGTGATCGACGCTGTTCTGGCGCCTACCACGAAACAGCCCAGGTATGCCGGAAACCCGCCTCGGCCTCGCTGTCAGCGGGAGAACCGCTCCGGCCGGAAGTCCGCGAGCAGCTCGTCCCTCTTCCCGTCGAGGATCTCGGCGGCGAGGAGGCGGCCGAGCACCGGCCCGAGGGTGATGCCGCTGTGGGAGACGGCCTCGTAGTAGCCCGGTACGGACGGCACCGCTCCCACCGAAGGGAAACCGTCGGCAGGGATGGGCCGGAACGCCACCCGGGTCCGTGCGATGCGGGAGTCGGTGAGTGCGGGGACGACCTGTCGTACCGATGCGTGCAGCAGCCGGGCGAGTTCCGCGGGATCCTCCTCGCCGGTGTCGATGAGCGCGTCCACCTCGCGGCTGTGGAGGACCATCGATCCGTCTCCGTCGGGGCGGATCTCGATGTGCGGCGCGTGCATGGCCCGGTGGACGGGGACCGGATCGCAGTCGATCCGGGTGACGACTCCGGGTTCCCGGCGCATCGGCAGGTGGCGCCCGACGAGCTCGGCGATCCGGGAGGCGCTCGGGCCCGCCGCGTTCACGACGGCATCGACGTCGAGGCCACTCCCGTCGGACAGGGCGACGGTCCGCACGCTCCCGTCGGCCTCGGCGACCAGGTCACGGACTTCGGTGCCGGACCTCAACTCGGCGCCTGCGGCGACGGCTTGGCCGACCAGGCGGCCGACGAGACGGCGGCCGTGCACCCAGGCCTCGTCGGGGTAGAGCAGGACGGGTACCTCGTCGGGCAGCGCGAGCGCGGGTTCGAGGCCGCGGCGCACCTCGGCTCCCGTGGACACCTCGACCCGGTAGCCCCAATCGGCCAGCAGTTCGGCCGTCTCGAGGAACCTCGCCTGAGTCACGGGGTCGTCCGTCCAGCGCAGGTGGCCGCCGCCGGGATACCACCACGTGTCCGGCCCGATGGCCGTGGCGAGTTCGCGGTGCGCCGCCATGCCCGCGACGTTCAGGTCGAAGTAGGTCCTGCGCACGGTCTTGTTGCTCGCGTTGACCCACGAGAAGGACCAGTCGGTGACGCCCTCGCCCGGCCGGCCCGCGTCGACGAGGACCACCTCGGCACCGCGCCGGGCCAGGTTCCAGCCCACGCAGGCTCCGAGGATGCCCACGCCGATCACGGCGACACGGCCTGGTGGCTTCACGGAACCTGTCCTCATCATCGAGACATTCCCCGCCTCCCCCCGTTCACCCGCCGCCTGCACAATCGCCGGTGTGACGATCACCGAGAACGTGCCGCCGCCCACCCGCAACACCCCCGTCGCCTTCGTGCGGGGGATCCTCACGGGTGGCGTGACCGGAGCGTCGTTGGCCGCTTTCGTCGTCGGCTGTGTCATCGGGAGTGTGACGTTGTGCGTCCTGAGCGTGGGCGTGCCCGTGGCCTACGGTCTGCTGCTCTTTCTCGCCGCGATGCCGAGGTGGGTTCGGGAGGCGGCGGTTCCGCTCTGTACGGCCCTCGCGCGGATCGAGACGCTGGAGGCCGTAGGGGGTGAGGCGACGAGCGATGTGGCGGTGCGGTTCGACGTGACGGTCGCTCCGGACGACGGGCCGGCGTACCGCGTCGTGTTCAAGCAGCACATCAATCTCGTCGACCTGTCCGACTACCGGCCGGGCTCGGTCGTGGTGGTCCGGTATCCGCAGGACCGGCTGTGGCGGGTGCGGATCCTGAAGCGGCCGGAGCCGGAGTGGGCGGAGCGGCTGGCCGGGGCCCGTCTCGACTCGGCGCCCGGACCGGCCGTGGTGCGGGACCCCGCCGAGGGCCGTGGTGCCGTCGGCTTCGTCTCGCTGATCGCGCTGCTGCTCGCCGCGGCCGCCGTGATCCTGCTGTTCCGTGCCGACCTGTTCGACCAGGACACCACCGGGCAACCGTCCTCCTCCGGCCGGCCGTCCGTCTCCTCCACGTCGTCGACCACGGTCGTGAGCTCGGCGTCCGGCACGGTCGCCCTCGGCGCCGGCCAGTCGTTTCTCGACGAGGGCGAACTGCGCCGGGCGGTCGGCTCGTTGACCAAGGGCAAGGACTCCGGCCGGGCGCTCACCGTCGTCGTACAGGACCGCCTGCTGTCGGTCGTGTTCGCCCCCACCGGCTCACCGGCCCCGGGGTTCGACCCGGCCTCCGTGCCCTACGAACGTCTCCCCGCCCTGGTCGAGGAGGCCCGGTCCACGCTCGGTGTCCGCTCTCCGCAGACCTGGCAGATCACCGTCGACCGCCTCACCGGCACCCTCACCGTCCGCGTCGGCGTGACCGGCGCCGAGGGCGCGGCCTCGCTGGAGGCGGACGACCAGGGCAAGGTAGTACGGCGCACCCCGGTCGGCTGACACGCGGAGGACCGCACGCCCGCCGTCTCACCCCCGGCCCCCGCCGAACCGCAGCAGCGAGCGCCGCAGTTCCTGCGTGCGTCGGGTGACCGCCGCCGAGCGCAGAGCGTCGCCGTCCTCCCTCAACTCCCGTTCCAGGGCACGTGTTTCGTCCACCCGCCCCAGCGGCAGGAGTACGTCCGCCAGGCGCAGCCGGGTCAGGGCCGCGCCCCGGCGATCGTCCGAGGCGCGGGCCGCCAGCGCGTACTCGAAGGCGGGCACCGCCTGTCCGGCCTCGCGCAGCGCCAGCAGCGCCTCGCCCCGCTGGAACTCGAAGTCGGCGCGCGCGTAGGACTCGAAGGGGTGCCGCACCGCCCCCTCGGGGACCACGCCGCCCTCGGCCTCGGCGAGCGCCCGCAACGCGTCCTCGCGTTCGCCGCGGCTCGCGGCCGTCACCGCCAACTGGGCCTGGGCGAAGGCCCGTACCGCGCGCGGGGTGCCGAGCGCGGTCCTGACGGCGGCGCGGGCGGTCTCGTCGGCGATCCGCAGATGTCCCAGGCCGTAGGCCTGCGCGCTCAGGGTCCGCAGGGCGATGACGGTCAACTCCCGGTTCTCCGCGGTCACCGCGAGTTCCCGTGCCGCCAGGTAGCAGTGCTGGGCCTCGCCGTTGCGCAGGTCGTCCGCGTACATACGGCCCAGGACGAGCGCGAGTTGTGATGCCTCGGCGTATCGCTCCCGCCGTGACTCACCGCGTGCGCCGCTCAGTTGGCCGGCCACCGCCTCGGCCAGGTAGGTGCGCAGGGTGCCACGGGCGAATCCGCCGCCCTGCGCCTGGAGGGCCCGGGTGAAGAACAAGGCCGCGTGGTTCCGCGCGCCCGGCACCCGCGCCGACCCGGCCGCCCTTCCCGCACCCGGGGCCCGGCTCGCGGGCCGGGTCCGTGCGGGCCGATAGGGAACCGGGCCGGAGAGTCCGTGGAGCAGACCGGCGAGGCCGCCCGTGTCCGGGGGCGTCAACTTCCCCGGGGCCACCGGGACTTGGGGCACGAAGCCCGCCTCGTCGGCGGTGATGACGCGGCCACAGCGCCGGCCGAGTGCCTCGCAGGCCAGCGGCTGGACCCGCGGTACGGGATGACTGCCCGTCAGCCAGTGGGCCACCGTGGTCCGGTCGTACCGCAGGACCAGCCCCGACTCGGCCGCCACCGCGTTCACGGCGCGCGCGAGGCCGCCCTGGGTCCAGTCCGTCTCCTCGATCAGCGCGCGCAGCCGGGTATTGGGAATGCGCGTTCGCGCCATCCAGGTCTCCTGTCATCGACGGTTTCGCGCCGCGCCTCGATCACCCAAAAGATATTGATCGTTATTCTCTTTCCATTTCCCCTGCCATCTACCATGAAAAGACGTGATCACGGTGATTGATCCGTTCGACTCAGGCCGGCCGAAAGGCCAGCACCGCGTTGTGACCGCCGAAGCCGAGCGAGTTGCTGAGGGCCAGGGACACCTTGCCGGTTCTGGGAACTCCGCTCACCAGGTCCAACTCGGCTTCCTTGAGCGGGTGTCGGAGGTTGGCCGTGGGCGGGGTGGTCCCGTGGAAGACGGTCAGCGCGGTGAGCGCGGCCTCGATCGCCCCGGCCGCGCCCATGGTGTGACCGGTGACGCCCTTCGCCCCAGTGACGGAGGGGCGACCGCTCAACAGCCGTTCGACGACCGCCGCTTCGATGCGGTCGTTCATCGGGGTGCTGGTGCCATGGGCGTTGACATGGTCGACGTCTGCGGGTGAGGCGTCGGCGTCGGTCAGGGCCCGGCGCATCGCGAGTTCGGCGCCCGCACCCCGCGGGTGGGGCGCCGTCTGGTGGTGGGCGTCCGCGGACGCGCCATGGCCGGCGAGCGTGGCATAACGCCGGACGCGGCGGGCGACGGCGTCGGGGGCGCGTTCCAGGACGAGGATGCCCGCCCCCTCGGCCAGGACGAATCCGTCCCGGTCCGCGTCGAAGGGACGGGACGCTCCGGCCGGGTCCTCGACGCGCCGGGACAGGGCTCCCGTGCGGAACAGGGCGGCCGAGCAGAGCCGGGTCACCATGGCGTCCGCGCCTCCGGCCAGGGCGAGGTCGCAGGCGCCCGAGCGGAGCAGGTCGACGGCGACGCCGATCGCGGTGGCACCCGAGGCGCAGGCCGTGCCGGTCTGGAGCACCGGCCCGCGCGCGGCGAGTTCGATGGCGATCTGACCGGCCGCCATGTTCGGCAGGAACATCGGCAGGGTGAGCGGTGAGACCAGGGCCGGTCCCCGTTCGCGCAGCCGGTCCTGCTGCTGTGCGAGCGTGGCGATCCCGCCGGAGCTCGATCCGACGACCACGGCGACGCGGTCCCCGTCCCAGGTACTCGGCTCCAACTCCGCGTCGGCGACCGCCTCTCGGGCCGCCGCGAGGGCGAGGAGCGCATACCGGTCGAGGCGCCACGGCTGCGCTCCCGGAACATGGACGCCCGGATCGAAGCCGGGAATCCGACAGGAGAAGCCGACGGGCAGCCCCTCCAACTCCGGGTCGTCCATGGCCGTAGGACGCCCCGAACAGACCCGCTCCCAGGTCTGCTCCCGTCCGATTCCGGCCGGGGTGACCAGGCCGATCCCCGTCACCACCACCTCCGGCCCGGTCACGACCTCGCCTTCAGCTGCTCCACGAGGTCGACGGTCTCCCGCACGGTGAGGGTGCCCGCCGCGTCGGAGTCGTCGAGCGGTACCTCCCACTCCTCCTGGAGGGTCATGAACAGTTCCACCACGGCGAGCGAGTCGAGGCCGAGGTCGTCGTAGGAGGCCTCCGGCCGGACGGTCCCGGCCGGTACGCCGAACTTGCCGGTCAGTGTGGTCACGAGGTGGTCGTGGACGGCAGACATGAATCGGTCTCCTTGTGCGTGGGACGGGCTGCGGGTGCGTGTCGGACGGGTTTCGCCTCGGGCCAGGTCATGGCGATCGAGCCCCAGGTCAGCCCGCCGCCGAAGGCGGTGAGCAGAGTGCGGGCGCCCGGCGCTACGGCGCCTCGGGCGGCGGTGTCGGCGAGGGCCAGGGGAAGAGAGGCCGCCGCGGTGTTGCCGACCTCGCGCAGGTTCCCGTGACAACGCTCCGGCGGGATGCCCAGCCGGTCGGCGACGGAGTCGAGGATGCGCTGGTTGGCCTGGTGCGCGACGAAGGCCTCGACGGAGTCGACGGTCCAGCCGGCCCGGTCGAGGACGGTCCGCGAGGAGTCGGCCATCTGCCGCACGGCACGGGCGTACACCTCCCGACCGCGCATCCGGAAGTAGCGGTCCTGTCTCGGCGGCGGTTCGTCGGTGTACGGCGAACTGGAGCCGCCCGCGGGGATGGTGATGAGGTCGCTGCCCGTGCCGTCGCTGCCGAGGTCGAAGTGGACCAGGGCGCCGGGGTCCTGTTGATCTCCGCGTGTCAGATAGGCGGCGCCCGCGCCGTCGCCGAAGATGACGGCGGTCTCGCGGTCGCGTGGGTCCACGATCGTCGAGTAGGTCTCGGCCGCGACGAGCAGCACGCTGTCGTACGCGCCCGCCATGAGCACCGCCGAGGCGACGGCGGCCGCGTAGACGAAGCCCGAGCAGACGGCGGCGAGGTCGAACGCCGGCGTGCCGGTCATGCCGAGACGGGCGGCCAACTCCGGTGCGGTGGCCGGGCATCGGCGGTCGGGGGTGGTCGTCGCCAGGATCAGCAGACCGGCGTCGTGCACACCGGCCGACTCCAGTGCTCCGCGTGCGGCGGCCGTCGCGAGATCACCGGTCGTGGTGCCGGGACGGACGCGATGACGGCTGTGGATCCCGGTGCGGGTCCGGATCCACGCGTCCGACGTGTCCAGTCCCTCGCGCACGAGCTGTTCGTTGCTGATCCGGTCGGGTGGCAGGGACGCCCCCAGTCCGGTGATGACCGCGACCGCGTTCACGGTGTCCGCCCAACGCTCGCGAACAGGGCCGCCACGACGTCCTGTTCGACCATCGGAGCCCTGAACCGCGCGTCCGGCGGCGCGACCGCGTCCAGGAGGACGGTGAGATGCGCGTGTACGTCGTCCAGGGCGCGGTCGCGGTCCCGGTGCACGCGGAGGGCGTCGGAGGCGGTGAGCGATCCACTCTCCAGGTGCCAACTCAGCGTCTGTTCCAGTGACTTCAGGGCGTACAGGGTGTGGAGGGCGTGCAGGCCCGCGAGGTGGGGTGCCTGGTCGGTGCCGACGCTGGCGTCGGATTCGGATTCAGCTTCGGCTTCGGATTCTGCGACCGCCTCCGCGAACGCCTCCAGCAGCAGTCGCTGTTGGTGTGCGTCGGCGAGGGTGACGAGGTCGGGGAGCAGGGGGTTCCAGGTCTCGAAGGCGGTCTTCTCGTCCACGGGGACGCCTTGGACACGGCTCCGCAGCTCGGTGAGGAGGCCGCGCTCGCGCAGGAGCGCCAGGGCCAACGCCCCGTCGGGGGACACCAGATCGGGCATCGCCGCCGGGATCGGGACGGTGTGCGTGAGGTCCTCGACGAGCTGCTTGCCCGCGTCCAGCCGGATGAGGAGGTTGTCGCCCGCCGCGGCCTGGTACACCTGCGCCAGACCCTCGTACTCGAGGAGCCGGTTCACGGTCAACAGGCCCTGGGCGCCCGCGCGTTCGCGGCAGACTCCGGCCGCGTGCCCCAGGACGCGGGTCGCGGCCACCTTGGCCAGGGCCTGCTCGCGGCTGACCGAGGCCCAGGGCGCCCACACCGGGCGGTACGAACCGGGCAGGTCGGCGGGGGCGCTGCGCTGCCGTACGTACTGCGCCTTGACCCGGGCGACGAGGAAGCTGCACGCGTACACCTCGGCGAGGACGCCGTAGAGGGCCTCTTGTTGGGTGCGGTAGTGCAGTACGGGGAGGTCGGGGCGTAACCGCCCCATGGTCAGGCGGTGTTGGCTGTGGCGGATGCCGATGGTGACGGCGGCGCGGGCCGCCGCGGTGAGGGCCGCCGCGGCGCCGGTGGAGGCGTTGGAGGAGACCGAGAGGGAGCGCACCAGGCGTCGGTCCGGGTCGCCGAGGGGGTCGGAGAACTCGCCGTCGGGCGCGATGGAGGCGTCGTCGCGAAGCCAACCGTCGTAGGGGACACGGGTGTTGTCGAAGGTGACGAGGGCGTAGTTCAGCGGGACCGAGGTGGTCTCGGGGAGTTCGGTGACGTGGACGCCGTCCGTGATCCGGTCGGTGTCGCGGATGCGGACCGCGAAGGGGAAGACCCCGCGCTCCTGGCCGGCGAGGAGGAGACGGGCGTAGACGACGGCCATGTGGGCGCGGCCCGTGCCGGCGACGTGGGACATGAACTTGGCCGCGGCGGGGTCGGGGGTCCGTAGGGTGAACTCCCTTGTGACGGGGTCGAATCGGGCCTCGGTGCGGGTGGCGAGGTGGCTGTTGCCGCGGCCGATCTCGGTGATCATGATCGAGCCGAAGGTCTCGTGCCGGTCCACCTCGTCGATCAGCGGGCCCAAGTAGGCGCCGGGTCGGCCGAGTTCGGCCATGGCCGCGACGCAGACCGCGTACTGCACGGTGCCCGCGAGTAAGAGGGGTGGGTCGACGGTGGCGGACCATTCCAGTACGGCGAGCAGGCGGGCGGGGTCGCGGTGCAGGGCGTTGGCTCCGCCCACCCACTCCCCCAGGGCGCGCAGCCGGTCGTAGGTGCGTGCGTGCCGGTCGGGGCCGCAGGGTGGTGCGGACCTGGTGAACGGCGGGGTGTCGAGCAGGCCGTCCAGGGTGTCGACGTCCGACCCGGTGTCGCCGTGGAGGAGTCGCCGGAGCGGTTGCGCGGTCTCGGTGGCCGTGCGGTCGGCGGTCATGCGGCGGGGGCGGCGCGCAGCAGGGTGCGGCGGGCCTGGCCGTCCTCGATGGCGAAGACGAGGGCGGGGCGGAAGGCGTGCAGGTCGATGCTGACCCGGCTGCAGTCCTGGCCCGCCTGGCGCACCCGGACCTCGGCGCTCAGCGGGATCTTGTCGTCCTCGGCCGGGCCGGTCCGGGTGAAGGTGCCGGTGAGGAGGGTGGGCAGGGGGAACACGAACCGGCTGAACTCGAAGGCGCTGGCGTGCATCACGGCGTAGTAGGGGGGATGTCCGGCGGGTGGGAGCCAGATCTCGGACACCGCCCAGGTGACGAGCTGGATCGACGCCTCGATGAGGAGCATGCCGGGGACGTGCTGCTGGTCGGCGGTGTGGTCCCGGAGCATCTCGGTGTCGTTGACGACGGCTAACTGCGCCTGGAACGCGTCGCCTTCGACGTGTGCGTCGCCGATGAGAACGTTGTCGCGGCTGTGCTTGAGGACGCTGTGCCGGGGCACGGCGGTCGGCGGTCGGCCCTCGGGCAGGACGGCGGTGCCGTACGCCTTGAGCAGTTCGGAGGTCAGGTCACTCCACTCGGTGTCGTCGACGCCGAGTCCGGGGCGGATGCGCAGGGGGTTGTCCTGGTCGGGGGGCCGGTGGCGGAGCCGGTCGCGGAGTTGGGACGCTGTGGTGAAGTCCGGCTGGACACTGGCGTGTTGGAAGGACTCCCCCACCACCCACTGGTGGAGGGAGTCGCCGTGGTGGAGGGCTTCGTCGTCGTTCGTCTCCGGTGCGTGGGTCTGATCCGTCGTCATGTGTCGCTCCTGGGCGAGTGGTTGGGGCGGGTGTGGGTCAGGCGGCGAAGGGCGAGGCGGGCTTGGGGATGCCGGCGAGGCCGCCGTCCGGGACGGACAGCGCGCCGTCGCAGACCAGGGCGTGTCCGGTGACGGACGAGGCCGCGGGCGCGGCCAGGAAGAGCGCGGCGGCGGCGACTTCCTCCGGCGTCAGCCACCTGCCCTGCGGGACATGGCTCATGAGCCAGTCCGACAGCGGTGCGTGCTGCTGCATGGGGCCGGTCATGTCGGTGCGCACCCAGCCGGGGCACAGGGCGTTGACCCGGATGCCCTGCCGGGCCCAGCCGACGGACAGCGAGCGCATCAGGGAGAGTTGGGCGGCCTTGGTGACGGCGTACGCCTCCATCGCCGGGGTGGCGATGAGCCCGGCCACGGACGACACGAGGACGACGGACGCCGTCGGCGAGGCGGTCAGGTAGGGGTGGGCGGCACGGCACAGGTCGACGGTGGCGCCGATGTTGACGGCGAGCAGCGGGTCCCACTCGGCGGAGCCGCTCTCGGCGAAGGGGACCAGGTGCGAGGTGCCGGTGTCGTCGGCCGGGAAGACGCTCGCGTTGTGCACGAGGACGTCGAGGCCGCCCAGCCCGGCGACCGCCTCCTCGACGAGTCGTGCGGCCGTCCCGGAGTCGGCGAGGTCACCGCAGGTGATCACGGCCTGCCGTCCGAGCTTGCGTACCTCTGACTCGGCGTCGTGCAGCGCGTCGGAGCTGCGGGCCGCCAGGGCGACATCCGCTCCGGCCTCCGCGCAGGCGACCGCGATGGCGCGGCCGATACCGCGGGAGGCGCCGGTCACCAGGACGCGGGCGCCGTCGAGGCGGAAGAGGGAGGCGAGGGTGCCGGGAGTGGTGGAGGCCGGGACGGTGGACGAGAGGGGCGCGGTCACAACGGGGCTCCTTCGGTGCGGGGGGCTTCGGTGCGGGGTGCGGGGAGGGCGCCGTGCTGTGCCCTGGTCCAGGTGAGGACCGTGCTCCCCCAGGTCAGCCCGGCGCCGAACGCGGTGACGAGCACCCGGCTGCCGGTGCGCAGCCGTCCGTCGCGGTCCGCGGTGGCCAGGGCGTACGGGATGGAGGCCGCGCCGATGTTGCCGACCTCGTGGCCGACGATGACCACGCGCTCCTCGGGCACACCGGCGTCGACCGCGGCGCGGCGCAGCAGCAGGGGGTTGGGTTGATGGGAGACCAGCAGGTCGACGTCCGTGAGGCGCAGGCCGGAGCGGTCCAGAGCGTCGCCGAGGACCTCCGGGAAGATGCGCAGAATGAAGTCCCGTACGGCCCTTCCGTCCATGTGGACCTTGTGGCGCCCGGCGGCGAGGGTCCCTGGGGAGGCGGGCAGTCGGCTGCCGCCGGCTGGGATGAGGACGTCGCCGGCTCCGCCGTCCGAGCCCAGTCGGATCGGGGCGAATCCCGTGCCGCCCGGGACGGGTCCGAGGATCGTCGCCGCCGCTCCGTCGGCGAACAGCACGGCCGTGGCGCGGTCGGCCGGGTCGACGAAACGGGAGTAGACCTCGACGCCGACCACGGCGGCATAGCGTTCGCCGCTGCCGGAACGGAGCCAGTCGTGGGCGACGCGGGCGGCGAACAGCCAGCCGGAGCAGGCGGCGGCCACATCGAAGGCGACCGCCCGGTCCGCGCCCACCAGGGCCTGGACCCGGCACGCGGTCGACGGTCCCAGTTCGTCGGGGGTGGAGGTGGCGAGGACGAGCAGACCGAGCGCGGAGGCCGGGAGACCGGCCGCGGTGAGCGCCTTGCGCACGGCCTCGGCGGCGAGATCGGAGGCGGCCTGCTCGGGCTCCGCCACATGCCGGCGCAGCACGCCGGTGCGCCGGACGATCCAGCCGGGGTCCACACCGGCCGCGTCGGCGACCTCGTCGTTGGTGAGGATGCGCTCGGGTAAGCACGTGCCGGTGGCGAGCACGCCGATGCTCGGCGCTGGGGACACCGTGTACCTCCAAAAAGCAGGCAGGGTTGGGGAGTTCGCCGATTTCCGCATTCGCGGTTCGGCTTCCGCCAGATTGCCCGCCGGGCACAGTGCCCCATCAGGGCGCGAAGGGCAGAGGTCGAAGCACTCACCGAATTCGCTTGACACCCCCCGCGATTCCGCACACCCCAATTCACGCTGATCCACGCCGATTCACCACGGGATGCCGAGCAACACACGGAAATGTTGAGCGTGTTGAATCCGGCTTGCGTGAACTCCTTGAACCTCTACCGCTATTGACGGTGTCGCATTCTCCGCCGCGGGTCAATCGCCGTCCCTTTGCGGGCGGGAGGGGCAGTCACGGGGCCATCTCACCCGGACCGTCGGATGCTGCCTGACCCCGCTCAGAAACCGGCCGCGCGGGCGGTCGCGTACACCTCGGCGGCCACGTCCTTCAGTTCTTCCGCGTCCCGGGCGACCCACGAGACGTCGACCAGGAACTCGTCGAGGCCGATCTCGGCGTACGCCATCAGATCGGTGACGATCTGCTCGACGTCGCCTTGGAAGGGCCGGCGGTCCGGACCCTCGTGCCGCTTGGCGGTGTAGTCCGGATTCACGCGTACGACCGTGCGCAGCGGCCGGGTGCGGCCCCGCTCGGCGGCGAGGTCCTGCAACTGGCGCCAACCCTGGGCGACTTGCTCGGGTCCGTCGGCGTACGGCAGCCAGCCGTCGGCGTGGTCGACGAGTCGGCGCATGGCTCGTGGGGAGTTGGCCGGCACCAGGATCGGGATCGGCCGGGCCGGCTTGGGACCGACCACGGCCGAGGCGATCCTGGTGATCCGGCCGTCGTCGTAGAGCACCGGGTCCGGTCCCCACACCGCGCGGCACACCTCGAACACCTCGTCCATGACCTTGCCGCGCTCCGCGAACGGGCGCACACCGACGGCCGCGTACTCGTCGAGGGACCAGCCGCTGCCGAGGCCCGCGATCACCCGGCCGCCGCTCGCCGTGTCCAACGTGGCCAGGGATTTGGCCACGTTGGAAAGGGATGTGCAGCGGGGCGACCAGCACGGCGGTGCCCAGTTCGACCCGCTCGGTGACCGCCGCCGCGAGGGTCAGCGTAACCAGGGGCTCGGCCACGCCCCGAGCAACGCGCCAAGGGCGAGCGCCGCCCCCAGCGCGCGCCACGTACGGCGAGCGAGCGGGCGGGACGGTCGAGCGGGAGTCGTGTCGCGGTCCTAGATCTCATCATTGAGTCATCCGTTCCTGTCCGTCGACATTCGGTGGCCCACGGGATCACCGCGGGCACTGCACTGGACACGAACCGGGGTACGGAGAGGGTTCACCGGACTGCGGGTACGGACCCGTCCTGGGGCTGCGGGGTTGCGGGGCGCGGCCTGTCTCTTATACACATCTGACGCTTGCCGACG
>NZ_JAENRY010000203.1 GCF_016612545.1 Streptomyces sp. MBT65
AACACGTTACTTACCGCCCTCTCAAAGCAAGCTGGCTGCTGCTCGGACCATGCTCTGCCCCCTGCCTCGGTGAGGTCGGGGGCAGAGCATGCTCGCTTCTCCGGAGCTTGTACCTGTAGGAGTCCCTGCGAGCAGAGCTTTCCGGATTACCCGCACGGGGTGGAGTTACTCCAGGAACGCCGAGGTCGGGCAGGGCCGGAGCCGTGCGCGGCGGGGTGAGGAGCGCGTGCTCGTAGTGTGCGTCCACCACCCACATCGCGACCGACATGCCGCAGATGTCATTCCCCTGCCGACGGAGCGACCCCTCACCAATAGGACAACCCAGACACCGGAATTGCCCGTAACCCACTCTGCCCGTTCCATCCCGGAACGCTTGCGTGGCCGGCTCGCTGGCTAGCGATACCGGCATGCCGTCCAGCGTCGTACCGCACTGGGAAGCCGCCTGCACACGAGCCGGGCATCTTCGAGACCCGGGGTCGAGGAACGGTGCGGAGTGGCACCCACGCAGTGTGTGCTTGAGAGCGTAGGCAGTGGACGGAAGTTGCATCAGCCGTCCACCACCAGGCGTAGACCTGCAGGCATGCAGAGTCCCGGTCAGCGCAGCCGCGGATTGAGAGCCTGCAGCCGCGCTTTGAACGTCGGGTCGGTCTGGTTCTCCTCGAACGCCCCCGTGGCTGCGTTCAGATAGCCCCAGTTGCCTGTCCTGCCCTGGCCGCAGACCATGAGAGTCAATGTCTGTGCGGGCGCGTGAACGTTCGTGACCTCGTGGAAGACATCCAGTGGCACATGGTTCTGTCCGCCGGCATCGTGTGACCGTGTCTCGGTGTGGACCTTGCCGTCGAGGACCTGGTACCGCTGCTCGGTGTATCCGCCCATGAGGACATGGGCGCGAAACTCCCAGGGGTGGTTATGGGGAGCGGGCTTTGCGCCGGCTCGGAGGTCCGGCGCCATCCACAAATTGATCTTGATGGTGCAGTCTTCTTCGCGGCGAACTACGAGCTCCCCCTTGTATCCGGCGCCGTCCGGGTCCGGTATCAGGAGCCAGTTGTGCTCGTCGGTGAAGGCTTCCCAGGTGAGCTTCTCGCTCGGTGCGTGCTGCTCTAGGCCCCGAACGGCGCGCTCGTACATCTCCTCATCCACGATCAGGCCGGGAATGATCTCGACGCGTTCCATCTTCCGTCTCCTCCGCTGCTGACCTGCACGGTGACAATGCAGGCGTGATCTGGGTCGGTGGTCGTGCCGTGCCAGCCGCGTGTACCCGTCAGGCTGTCGCCCTCGCGAGCACCGACGCGGCATAGGCGCTGTCAGGAGTCCGTTGCTTCCTTCTTCATGGTTTCTCCGTTGAACGTCGGCGCCGGTACGTACGGCGGCTGGGCTGCGCGACTCACGAGAACCCGCGGTTCCGCGAACGGTCTGTGCGGTCCAGGCCGAGCGAGAGAGCGGATGCGGCGGCAACGAGGCTAGTGTCGAGCCACTTCGTGGTCACGGCCGGATCTTTCCGGTAGGAGCTTGATTGGTTGCAGGTTCAGGTTCGCGACGAGCCTCCCGGGTGCGTTCCCTGTCTGGTGGTTGCCGGCGTACAGCCTGGCGGAGGGCAGCTCCTGTAGCGGTCAGTGCATCGCTGTCGTGCACCATCAGCGCGTGGTGCAAGTCTTCCGCGGCGGCAAGGAGAGCGGCGTCCTCGATGACGAGCTGCTCGGCTGTTGTCAGTGTCCGTCCATACGCTCCGAAGAAGGCTTCGGCCAAGTGTGGGTGCTCGGACCATGCGGGTGCCACTCGGGCGAAGTCGAGGACCGCTGGCATGATTTGAGCGCGTCCGAGACCGATGAGAGACAAGGTCTGACCGGCGACGTTCCATCGCCAGCAGCTAGAGCCGAAGGTGCCGTGGCAGAACGCCACTGGCAGCTCCTCGCCCTGCCCCAGCAGTCTGGCGGCACTTCGCCGTACGCACTCAGTCTCTTCGCGGCTGAGCCACCCCTGGGTGTGGTCGAGCAGCCGGACGATGCGCTGGGTGTGCTGCGTCAGGTGGCGGGCCGCCTGGCCGCGAGCGTCACGAACCTGGCTGACACTGCCGTGCAGGAGCGCCAGTAGGTGTCCCGCGTCTTGGTGAATACGGGGCAGCATGTGAAGGCCCGCCTCATCGTCGACGAGTCTGCCTCTGGGGTGAGTGGTCAACAGGGCCCGTAGGCGCGGCTCGCAGGCAATCAACCGTGGCCCGTGGGCAGGGACGAGACGGCGGATCGCGGTGCGGTATGCGTGCACCTCCCGGCGGAAGTCCAGGTCGGTGCGGGTGACCCGAATGTCGACGAGGCCCTGAGGCGCCGAGAAACGCCAGGTATGTGCCCCACTGAGGTCCACAGGAAGTGGCCACGGCGCAACCGTCCCGAGCCATGCTTTGGCCCATTTGGCCACCTGGGCAGGGAGGGACCTCGTCGGCGCGGGCACGGCTTGGCGAGCCCGGGAAGAAGAGCGTCCGCTCATGACGACGTGGCGGACGCGGAAGCGTCAGACGAGGAAGAGTGCGGCCGAGGAACCGGCCCCCCCTTCTGACTCTGCTCACTTCCGAACTGGCTGGCCTGCAACTTGTACAACTCGGCGTACAAGGACCCGTCCTGAGTGAGGAGCTGATCGGGACTGCCCGATTCGACGAGACGACCGCCGTCGAGAACGTGAATGAGGTCGGCGTGCCGCACAGAGGCGAGCCGGTGGGTAATGAGCACGATTGTCTGCCCCGCATCCGCCAGAGCGCGAATCCGATCAAAAACCTCCAATTCGGCCCGGGCGTCGAGCGCGGCTGTGGGCTCATCCACGATCAAGACCTCACCAGCCCTGTAGGCCGCTCTCGCGATCCCCATGCGCTGCCATTGGCCCCCAGAGAGTTCCGCTCCGCCGTGGAAACCTCGCCCGAGGAGGGTGTCGAGTCCGCGCGGCAGCTTCGCGATCACGTCCTGGGCCCCGGCGTGCTCGATGGCGCCCTGAAGCCGATCGCTTCCCATGGGGAGTTCGGGACGGCCAATGGTCACGTTGACCCGGGCCGTGAAGACCCACCTCGTGAAGTCTTGCGCCACCATGGCGATCCTGGAGGCGAGCTGCTCGCGCGAGGCTTTCGCACTGTCCACGTGGTCCCACAGGATCCGGCCGGAGGTCGGCTGGTAGAGCCCGGCCAGTAGTTTCACAAGCGTGGTCTTGCCGGCGCCGTTGACTCCGACGAGGGCGACGATCTTCCCGGAAGGAATGGCCAGTGACACGTCCTCCAACGCCAGTTCACCGCGGTTGTCCTCCCCAGGGTAGGTGAACGTGACGTTCTCGAATCGGATCTCACGCGCGTGCTCGGGAAGGTCCACACCGCCCACAGGGATGGAACGTTTGTCGGCTTCGGTGACGAGGCGTTCCAGGTCGGCGACGTGCAAGGCTTCCCTGTTCAGGGAGTTGAGCTGGCCGACGAGCGTCGTCAGGCTCGCCGCCCCAGTACGGATGCCGATAACGGCGGTCCCTGCCACTGCAAGATCCATCACCCCGGCCCACAGCAGAGCAAAGAGCGCGCCGTACATTGCTGCCGTGGCCAGCCCGGTCCACGCCGAGGCGATCAGCACGGTGCGGCCCTCTTGGCGGGCCACGCGGTCCTTCTCGGCCTCAGCGGCCTCGGACATCCCGCGGAAGTGTTCCAGCAGGAACGGGCCGACCCGGTGCACCCGGATCTCCGGGGCGGCCTTCGGATCAATGATCATCTGGGCGATCTTCTGGCATGCGCGGGAATGCTGAACCCAGGCTTGGAATAGCCGATATCTGCGGCGCGCGGTGACCAGCGCGGACCAGCCGCTGGGCAGTGCCATCAGCACAAGCATAGGCATCAAAATGGGATGCAGAACGGTGAGAACACCGATCGCAGCCACGAAGGCCAGCAAGGCGTTGATGACCGCGGTCCCCATCTTGATGGCATAGCGCGCCGAGATCGTTCCATACTGCGCGGAGTCCAGAAGCCGGTGGAAGCCGTCGTCCTCGATGGCCTCCAGCTCCACCTGGCAGGCCCGCTCCAGATACGTCTCGGTGGCCCGCCGTTCCACCTTGGGCTCGAGGCGGCCAGTCATGTACGTCGACCGTGACCGGCACAACGACGCCACCACCATGGACACCGCCACCACCGCGAGAGCCGGGGCCGCGGCCCGAGCCCGCTCCTGGAGGCTTGCTCCAGCCATCACGTGCGCCAATGCAGCGTTGACCGCGAGCAGAGTGACCACACGCACGACGCCCTGGCCGATCTCCGCCCCGATCAGCTGCCGCGTCGCACTACGGTCGGCGGCCCAAGCCAGCCGCAGCACCGTCCCCAACTGTGCGGGCAACTGCTTGATCATGCTCCTGAAGTTGATATGCGTACGGGCCTCTTCGTGCCGCGACCAGCCCTGGTCGTAGCGCAGTGGACCGCCGAACAGCAATTGCTCCGACTCGGAGACAACGGGCTCAGCCTCGTCCTTGAGATCCTTGTCGTTCTTGCTGGCGCGGTTTGTGAGGATCACTCGCTCACCCCCGTCAGCGGGACCTGCGTGATGGTCGCCTCCGGCGAGAGGCGCAGTCCCCAATCGTCGCGGGCGAAGCGTTCGGCGGCATCGGCTTGCTGATGCGCCTGCTCACCCCAGTCGAACTGCTCCACCATCTGGTGCGCGGGGGCAAGCAGCCTCAGCAGCGTCTGCCCGGAGGTCGGATCGGGTGCGGCCGGTCCGATGCGGGTGATCCTGGCCGTGAACCGGGCACGAGCGCAGGGTCCGGTGCCTCCGTATACGGCGCCCTGGGCGTCGTACACGTAGCCCAAGTAGTGGGGGTCTGCGAACGACACTTGGGATTCTTCGAGGACTCTTCTGGCGAGGCTGGCTACCGGATCAGCACCGTCGAGATCGGGTTCGATGGTGCCGCCGGGCAGTAGGGGCAGCCAGTCCTCGGTGTCGATCAGTACGAGGCACCGGCCGTCAGGTGCGAACAGCCAGCCCCACGACTGCCGCAGCGGCAGACCGTCCGGCACGCGATCGGGATGCCACGGCCACTGGTTGCGGAACATCGTCGGAAGGGTCCTCACGGTGGTGCACCTTTCTCTTCACAACCCAGCCCCTGAGTGATCAAGGGGGCACTCAGGGTTATGCAGGGTGGGCAGGATGTCAGCCGCCACTGACAATCGAGCTCGATGAGGAGTGATGCGGGGCAGCAGCGACGGCGCCGCGACTGCCCCGAGCCACCCCGCCGCGTCGACCGGCGGGCCCTCGGCGCTTGGTCAGCGCGACGCTCCTTGCGAGACGGGCAACGCCGGAGTGCTGTTCTTCGGGTGACCAGGCTTGAGGAACCAGTGCCTGGCGGAGACGAGCCACCACGTCCCCGAGAAGGCCAGCACCACACCGACCGCGATCGGCGCGTAATTGAACGTCTCAACGGTCACAGGGGACGCCTGGGGCAGCATGAACAGCACGGTGATCACGGCAACCCAGGTCACGGCGATCGCACCGATCGGCTTGGACCAGCGGCCCAGGTGCCACGGGCCGCGCTGGAAGGAATCACCTTGCCGCAGTCGCAGCAGCGTCGGGATGACGTACGCGAGGTATAGGCCGATCGTCGCGATCGACGTGACGGCCGCGTACGCGGTCGAGTTGAACAGGTAGGGCAGGCCGAGGACGAAGGCACCGCCGGCGGCCAGCCAGACCGCGTTGGTCGGCGTACGAGTTCCCGGGTGCAGCTTGTGCCACGTCTTGGAGAAGGGCAGGGCTCCGTCACGGGAGAAGGCGTAGATCATGCGGGAGTTGGCAGTCACGCTGGCCATGCCGCAGAAGAGTTGGGCGCCGATGACGATGAGCAACATCATCTTGCCGGTGCTCTCGCCGAGTGCATCAAGGAAGATCTGTGCGGGCGGAACGCCGGTCTCTGAGTCGAGGGAGCTGCTGTAGGACTGGATGGCGAAGGTGAGCCCGAAGAGGAGTACGAACCCGGCGACCCAGGAGACCAGGATGGAGCGGATGATCCCGCGAGGGCCCTCGACGGAGGCGTTCTTAGTTTCCTCGGTCATGTGGGCGGAGGCGTCATAGCCGGTGAAGGTGTACTGCGCCATCAGCAGGCCGATGAGCGCGACGTACACAGCGGACCCCCAGCCGGTGTTGTTGACGAACTCGCCGAATACGAACGAGGGAGACTGGTGGTTGTCCGGGATCGTCAAGAGGGCGCCGACGATCACCACAACGCCGATCAGGTGCCACCACACCGACACGGTGTTGAAGAAGCCGACGACACGGACTCTGAAGGTGTTCGCCAGGGCGTGGAGCAGCAGGATGATTCCGAACAGCGTGATCGTGTGGCCGGGAGTGGCGGCATAGCCGAACTCGAGGTTGAGGTACGCGTTGAGGAACGAGGCGGCGCCGAAATCGATGCCCGCGGTTACAGCCACCTGCCCGAGCGTGTTGAACCAGCCGGTGAACCAGGCCCAGGCAGGCGCGGACCTGCGAGGGGCCAGCTTGTGTGCCCAGAAGTAGAGGCCAGCCGACGTCGGGTAGGAGGAGCAGACCTCCGCCATGGCCAGGCCGACGAACAGGGTCATCAGGCCGACAAGCACCCAGCCCCACATGATCAGCGCGGGGCCGCCGGTGTTCATGCCGAACGCGTACATGGTCAGGCAGCCACTCAGTATGCTGATGATGGTGAAGCTGACCGCGAAGTTCTGCCGGCCGCTCATGCTGCGGTCGAGTGTCTGAGTGATGCCTAGCTCGGCGAGGCGATCCTCTTCCGACTGCGTGGTGCTCGGAATCTCTAAGGGCATAGGGATGCTTCCTCCATCGTGAATACGTGTAACTCGTCGGGCTGCTGTTCCGGGGGTTGGTGGTCAGCGTCTCGGGCGTGCGCTCAGGGCTCGGCGACTTTCATCGCGTAGCCGCGGTGGCGGAGAAACAGCGTCGTGGCGTCGCCGCAGTAGCTCCACGGCACGTCAGTTGCGTATGGGCCGATGGCGTCGAAGACATCTGCGGCTTCCAGATGCCGTCCCGCGAACGACAAGGCGTGCGCCAGGTAGTTGGCGTCCTCGTAGAAGGCGGCGTGCGGTCGCTTGGGCGCCCGGCAGTCCCACCAGTTCTCCCACGCCTGCCCAGTCGACGGGTTGTCCGTCCATGGGTGAACGGTCAGTCCGTAGCGGTCTCCGTCCACCTCCATGCGGAGGCGGTGGGACTCAGCGAGTGCGACCAGCGGCAGCACGTGCAGCGGCAGCCCTCGGGGGGTGTGGGCGCACCGTTCCTGCGCCCAGTGGAAGACCTCGCCGCCTGTGCCGTGCCAGGAGGGGAAGAGGTAGGTGAGCAGTTCGTGGTGCGCTTCCCGATTCCAGGGATCGCACTCGAGTACCTGCTTCCACACTTGCTTCACCGTCGCGCGCCATTCGCGGTCTCGGGGCGGCGAATGGAAGCGCGTCAACGCGAGCATGACTACGTAGGGGGATGGGTCGTTCGGCAGGACGCCGGCGGCGGCATCGCAGGTGTTCCACGCCTGTTGCATCCCCTCGGTGGGCCCCCGCCCTGGGCCGTCGGCCATCGACCTCAAGGCCAATACATTGGCCAGCAGAGCCAGAGCGTGAGGGGAGCGAGGTTCTGCCTGCGCCCATGTGTCGGCGAACGTCAACCGCACTCCGATACGGGCGAGGACCTGCAGGCGGAAGATCCGCCTGTCCCAGTCGGCCCCCGTCGAGGCCAGGAGCTCGCGAGCACCTTCCCAGCGACCCATCGCAGCATCCTCGATCACCCTACGAAGGACGGCGTCGTCCCGGGCCGGATGCCGGTCGAGGGCAGGTCTGTGCCTACCCATGGCCCTCCTGCCTCGCGTGCTCCACAGATGGGGCGAGCTGTTGAGCCCCGACGAGCGAGGCTTCCCCTCGCGCTTGAACTGCGCTCTTGCCGTCCAGCGTGGGCAGTGAGAGGCGGTGGGCCCCCAGCGGCGCCGCAGCGGTGGCCAGGATCACCGCCCGGCGCGCAGGCACATCGGGTATCGGCATCATCGAAAGTCCTCGGGTCACGTCCGGTGGGGGAAAGACCGCCAGGGCATGGGGGCGAAGGGAGGGGAGCCAACAACCGCGCTCATGCCCCGACGGTCGGCCTAGAAGTCGATCTTTGCGATCAGCTCGACCGCGCCCTGCACGCCCTCTTTGATGCTCGGTGCCGCAGAGCTGCTGGCCAGGAAGAAGCCGAACAGGATGCACACGATGCCGTGCGCGACGTTCAGGCCTGCCTTCTTCATGAGGAGGAAAACGATCACGCCCAGGAGCACGACGGCGGAGAAGCTAACGACCACAGCGGACCTCCAGGCGGAGGTGCCTGCCGCGGCGCGATTGGTGCACCGCCAGATACCACTGGGGCATCCGCAGTAAGGGCTGATCCATCCGTACGCGTAAGGCCGAAAGCACCTTGGACTCCGGTGGCCGAGATCAGGGATCAGGGATAGCTGAGTCCGCAGCGCAAGCAGCATGCGCCCGCCCGAAAGATCCGTTCCCGAATGATTCGTCGGTGCTGTGCACTGCGGGAGCCCCCAGAGTGGTGGGAAAACGCGCGGCGCGCACATTGCTCAGGTGATATCACTGGAGTGATTTCAGTTTCACCAGGGATAGTTGGGGCAGTAGGCCCGCGTTCAATCGGGGAGGCAGAAGTGCTTGCGCAGTCGCCGCGACGTTGTGAACGGTGCGGCTGCCGACTAAGCCAGTACAACTCCGGAACGCTGTGCTCGGCGTGCCTCCGCTCACACAACCTGCCCCAAGCCACGCCCTTCGTTCCAGAACACGTGTGGCGAAATACCGATGTTCAACAAGCCTTGGCGTCGTGGGACTTCAGCCGGGTGGCCCGCCTAGTCCGCCAGCATGGATCTCTGCGCCAAGACGACGTTGCTCAACTAACGGGCCTCAGCCAAGCGTTCCTCTCCATGCTAGAAGCAGGGCGCCGACGCCTCACCAATATCGACAAGATCGCCGAGTTCCTCTCCGGTCTCGGGGTACCTCCCGAGATCTCTCCACTGCCGCTTCCTCGCCGGGCTCAGCCACCTGTAAGCCTGGACGCCGGTGAGACGCTCACAGAGGGACCAGGTCACCTGCTCCTGCCCGGCGGCCGCAATCTCGCTCCCACGATGCTGCCCGCGCTAACCAGACAGGCCGCCTCATTCCGCGGCAACACGCTGTGGCTCTCACCGAACACGGACACCGAGGCATGGAACCGGATGCCGCTCCGGGCACTGCTCGCCACCTCCCGCACCGTCGACGGGACACGACGGCACTTCGTCATGGACGCACGCCAAGGCGACCGGCAGCAGGCGGGTGGCTTCCTCGTTATCCCTGCGGCCTACGAACTCGACGACCTCACCTACGGAATCCTGTGGGCTGTAGCGGGGTTCGATTCCGCCATTCTTGGCGACGACACGGCCCTCCACGACCTGCTGGCTCCTCCACCGCAGCCCCCGTCAGAAGACAACGGCACGCTGCCCGCCCGAGAAAGCCTCGCCGACGGCTCGCAGATGCTCGTCGGCTCCCAGATGTGTGCCTCGTTCATCCTCGAACAGCGCGACGCACTGGCCGACGACCCGGTCTTCTGGACCCGCGAACAGCGCGGGGAAGAGGCCGCGACGTGGCTGATCTTCCAGCACAAGCACCGCTACCTTCAGGAGATGGCTCCGAGACGGGCCCACAGCGGGGTCGGGCGCGCCTTCTGCGTCCCCCGTTCCGAGATCACTGCCTCGCCCACGTACGAGCGTGTTCTGCTCTTCCTCGCGCTCGCATTAATGGAGTCGTACGGCGTCACGACCTGGCTCACCGACGAGCCAGACCTCCAGCAGACGGACGGTTTCGTACTGGTCCCCGGACACCGCGCCGCCATCGCTACGTGGGTGCGTGCCGAGCCCTCACCCCAGACCGCTCTGGCCGCCGCAGCTCCCATGCTGAGGACGTTCACGGACCTTACCGGGCACGCGCAGGCACACTCGATCACCGCAGGATCGACGCCTGGACAACGGCTGGCAGCAACCGCGGACTACCTCGGCCTCGACCGCCCGTGGCTGACCCGCCGCTGCCGACAGCTCGCAGCCGAGGGCACCACAGGGCTGGCCAGACCTCGTAGCCGCCACCTCAGCCTCGATGCCTTGGACATCGCCTGCTCCTACGTGGCCGCTGAATTGCAGCCCGAGGCTGGCGGCCACCCCGAGGAGACCCGATAACCTGCACCAAACGATCTCCCTCGAGTGAGATCCACTGAAATGCGAGCGGGTAGGTACGGAAGGGAAGTTGGGCCATGGCCGGCGCGACGACAACGGTGGCGGTCTATTCACTGGGCGGCACCATCGCCATGACCACCGACCCGACGACCGGAGGTGTCGTACCAGCCCTGTCTGCCCAGGACCTCCTCGCCGCCGTCCCCGGCCTGGACCGCCGCGGCATCCATCTGCGTGTTCACGACTTCCGCCGAGTCCCCGGCGCCTCGCTCACCTTCGACGACCTCACGGAACTCAGCGCGGCCATCGACAAGAATCTCGATGGTGGCGACATTGACGGAGTCGTGATCACGCAAGGCACGGACACTATTGAGGAGACCGCGTTCTTCCTCGACCTCCACCACGGCCGCGACGAGCCGGTCATCGTCACCGGCGCCATGCGTAACCCCACCATGGCTGGACCCGACGGACCTGCGAACCTGTACGCAGCCATTCTTGCCGCAGCCGAGCCCCAGCTACGCGGAGCCGGCGCTCTGGTCCTCCTGAACGACGAGATCCACGCGGCCCGGCACGTCCGCAAGGCGCACAGCACCAGCCCCGCAGCCTTCACCTCACCTGGCACAGGTCCCATCGGCCGTGTCGCCGAAGACCGTGTACGCCTGACAATGCCCCTGCCACGTCGGCATAGTGTGGTTCAGCCGCCGAGCCGTGACGCGCGCGTGGGCTTGTACACCGTCAGCCTCGGCGACGACGGCACCCTGCTGCACGCGTGGGACGGCCAGTGCGACGGGCTCGTCGTTGCCGCCTTCGGCGTCGGCCACGTCCCGCAGCCGCTCGTCGAGGCACTGGGTGAGCTCGCCTCGCGCATTCCTGTGGTACTCGCCTCGCGCATCGGCAACGGCCCTGTCCTGACCGGAACGTACAGCTTCCCCGGATCAGAGAAGGACCTTATCGGCCGCGGTCTCATCCCGGCTGACGACCTAGGCCCGTACCAGGCGAGGCTCCTGCTCCATGCGCTGCTGGCCCAGGACGCCGACCGCAGCACGATCACCGATGCGTTCGCGACCTTCGCGGAATGACCCGCCGCGCAACAGCCCGCCTTCAGACTCTAAGGATTCCCGCATGCGCGCCCACGAACTGACCATCGGCCGCAGCTTCGGCGTCACCTTCGACCACGGCGAGGACTTCTTCGACGCCCTGTCCGCGTTCTGCCGCGAGAACGGGATACGCCAGGGCTACGTTCCTTCGTTCATCGGCGCCTTCGCCGAAGCGGAAATCGTCGGAGCCTGCGAGAAGTTGGACGACCCGGACGCCCCCGTCTGGGCCAAGACGTACGTCACCAACGTCGAGGCATTCGGCGCTGGCACCCTCGCCCACGATCCGGAAACCGGCGGCATCCTCCCGCATATCCACGTTTCCGCCGGGCTCAAGGCACAATCGGCTGACGGCCGCACCAGCCACCTACTGGGCGCCAAGGTCCAGTTCCTCAGCGAACTCTTCGTGGTCGAGGTCGTCTCGCCGACCATGACCCGGCCGCGCAACCCCGCCCTATACGACGTGCCCCTGCTCACCTTTGGCGCTGCACAATGAACCGCTCGCGCCCCACAGTTACTCGACCGGCACACCACGCAGCGACGTCACCGCAGCACGAGCTGCCCGCGAAAAGATCAAACCCCACGGTGCGCCCGCCCTGGAGGCGATAGTGCTGGCCCGGCAGGGCGTGGTCGCGCAGAGCTCGGCGAACGGCAAGAGGTGCTCACCTCACACCGACAACACCCGTGTTTTTCCGCCGACGCCGGAGAGCCACCAGGCAGAATCGGCAACCTGGTCATTCAAGGTTCGCAACTGAGGCGATACTCACCACCGAGAGGTGATCCAGCGTGGTGATTGCGCAGGACGGGACGCCGTTCTGCATCAACTCGGCTGGCACGGCGAGGTCACCGATCAAGGTGCGCAACAGATCCACGGTGACTCCGCCATGGGTTACGACGGCAATGGGTCCCGGCTCCCCGGCTAGGTTGACCAGGCAGGCGCGCATTCTCTCTGCAGCAGCGCGGGAGGAGTCACCGGAAACAGGCACGTAATCCCGGTCCTTCACCGAGTTTGCCCAGTCCGCCAGGAAGCTACTCAGGGGTTGGGTTCCGTCCCAGCTCATCCTCTCGCGCAAACGGGCGTCCTCTTGAACACGCAGCCCGGTACTGGAGGCAATGAACGAAGCAGTCTCGCGAGCGCGCCGCAACGGGCTGCTGACGACCGCGAGCAGACCAACACGCTGTAGCCAGTCGGCAGTCCTGGCAGCCTGTTGTCGTCCCAGCTGGGTCAGCCCTGGGTCACCGGGCAGGCGTTCCTTCTCCGCGTGCTGCACCAGAAAGAAGACGGTCATCCTTACACTGTGGCGGTTCGGCACGACAGTAACCACCGAAATACCCGAGGCTCCGGGACAACACCTTCGTGGCCAAAAGCGCCACAGAATCAGAGCACTTGGCACACTTGGCGAACTCTCACGCTCCCGAAATTGGGTCTCGCGTACGAGCAGGTATCCACCGAACCTCTCGAAGCCGGACAGAGTGTCCGGCCTACCCCTGACGCGCAAGTGGATGCTGAACCCGGCACCACCAACCCGAATCACTCCCTGATCCCGGGACATGGTCGGCCGATACCGTGAATTGCAGACCGAGAGTCGGGGAGGCAACCCACATGCGGGGTCTTGGGGATCACCTCAGCATCGGAGAGCGGATCGCGTTCTACCGCGAGCGCCGAGGCTATACGCAACCCGTGCTCGCAGGGCTCGTTGGGCGCAGTACCGACTGGCTGTCGAAGATCGAGCGAGGCGTGCGGAAGGCCCCCAGGATCGACAAGCTCGCCGAGCTCGCCCGCGTGCTGCGCGTCCCACTCGGCGACTTGATGGGGCAGCCCCTCCTCATGGAGGACGATCAGAAGCACATGGACGACGTGCCGGCTGTTCGTGATGCGCTCATGAACCCCCGCCGTCTCTCGAAGCTGCTGTTCGGGCCGACGGCAGAGAGGCAGTTGCCCAGACCGGAGCAAGCACAGACAGTCGTGGAACGCAGCTGGGGTAACTACCAGGCAGGCGTTCTCGGGGACGTCATTGCCGCGCTCCCCGGGCTGCTCCGGACGGCCCAGGAGCTCGAAGACCTCCCGCACGGAGACCAGCGGCGACGCGGCCTCGTGGTCTCCGCCCGTACGCACCATCTGGCGGCAACCACCCTCGCCAAGATCGGTGAGTCCGACCTTTCATGGCTTGCGGCCGAGCGCGCCATGCGGGCTGCCGACGAGTCCGAGGACCCGCTGTCACTCGTCTCTGCCGCGCGCTCCGGAACTCATGCGCTCTTGGCCAACGGGCGTTACGAGGACGCACTCGAGCTGGGCGACACCGCGGCGGCCTGGCTCGCACGCCAAATCGACGAGGACGATCCCGCCGCCCTGAGCCTGCTCGGCATGATTCACCTGCGCGCAGCGGTGGCCGCGGCGCGCCACCAGGACAGGCCCACAGCCAGCACCTTGCTCGAAAGAGCGGCGGGGCTGGCTGATCGGCTCGGCTCCGACGAGAACTACTGGCAGACCTGCTTCGGCCCGACGAACGTCGAACTGCACCGAGTCTCGATCGAGCTGGACCTGGAGAACATCCCGTACGTCATCGACCACGGGAACATCGACGTCGACCACATGCCGCCGGAACGCGCGGTGTCCCACCGCATCGACTACGCCCGAGCCCTGTGCCTCAGCGGACGCGTCGACGACGCTTTCAGTGAGCTGTGCGAGGCTGAGCGCACGTCGCCGCAGCTCGTGCGGAACAATCCGCGGGTGCGGGAGACTCTTCGTGATCTGAGAGGGCGGTAAGTAACGTG
>NZ_JAENRY010000204.1 GCF_016612545.1 Streptomyces sp. MBT65
GAGCCACCCGGCTCCACCGCACCGGCCGGTCCCCTCGCGGTCGGTGCGGTGGAGCCGGGTGGCTCAGCGGCCGATCGTGACCTCGGACCACATCTGGCTGAGCGAGTTCTCGCTGTACTTGTAGCTGTTGGAGATCTCGTTGAGGAGCTGCGAGTGCGAGGTGAGCAGCGTCTCCATGTTCTGCACCGCGCCGTCCCAGGCCGCCTGCTTCTGGCGGTAGGTGTCGGCGTCGTTGCCGTACCAGGTCTTGGACAGCTCGCCGAGTTCGGCTTCGAGGTTCGACAGCGTCTGCGCGATCGCCTTGGTCTGCGCCACCATGTCGTCCGCGGCGTTCGACATGTGGTTGTAGCTGACGTAGATGACACCGTCGGACAGGTTGTCTGCCACAGCTTGCCTCTCTTACGCGATGTGGGGATCGGACGTGACCGCGAGGTCACGGGGAAGGCGGGGCGTCGGTCAGCCGGCGAGCTGGTCGAAGGCCGACTGCGACGCGTTGTACGCCTGGTTGATGGAGTCGTTCGAGGAACCCTGGGTCTTGTTGTGTTCCACGAGGCTCTGGTTCAGCCGGTCGATGACGTCCTCGAGGTTCTTGAGGATGACGTTGCACTGACCGTCCCACTGCGCGAGGAGCTGGCCGTACTGGCCGCCGTCGCTGCCCTGGTAGCCACTGCCCAGGGTGGAACGGGTGCTGTCGACGTCCTGACGGATCTTCACGATGCCGCTGAAGGCGCTCTCCAGGGCCTGGATTCCGTTCCGGGTCGAGCCTTCGCTTGACTGCTGGCCATCTCCAGCCATCGTCCCACCTTTCGTAAGTCGATCTAAGGTACGAGTACAACTGAGCCTAGATTGAAGGTAGTTGCGCTGACACCGAACTGAGGTAGATCTGAGGTTGCCGACAGGTTCCGATCAAAGGCTTTTACCGGTAAGCAACTTGACCGGAACACGACCTTCCGCGGCCGATGGTTCTGAGGTGTGGCCGGTTTGGCGTGAACACGATCTCGATCGGCGCGAATTCGTCAGTTCGCCCCACCTGAACCGTTCAGCGCACCGTTCAGCGCACCGTTCAGCGCATCGCCGGCCGAACCGCCCGCCGGGGCGCGCCCGTTGAGCGCGGGCAGACCCGCGCCGACGGTTGCGCCGGGACCGGCGGCGGTCCCGGTGCCGCACTGGGCCGCCGCGCCGCCCTGGGCCCCGGCCGCCGAGCCCGAGTCCGACGCGGCCGCCTGGGCGCTGAGTTCGGGTCCGGTCGGCAGCATCGCGAGCAGCGTGGACGGGACCTTGACCGGGGTCGCCCCGTCGTAGCCGAGGGCGGCGAGCGCGTTGGAGTCCGGGATGCGGTACTTCACGCCGTCGTCGCCGATCAGGAACGTGGTGTCGCCGACCGTCTCGCCGGCCGCGCCCAACGCCCTTGCCAGCGTGCCGTGTCCGGGCCGTGCCACCACCCGGTCCACCGTCACGCAGGCCGCGGTCAGGGCCGTCGGGTCGGCCTGCGCCGCCGGGAACAGCGCGGACTCGGCGACCCGTACGGAGGTCACCCGCACCTGCCCGTCGGCCGGGTCGACCTGGGCGCACACCGACTCCCCCGCGGCCAGCGCCAGCGCGCTGGGCGGGCTGTCCGGCAGGCCGGCGACCGACGGGTCCGTGCCGGCCGACCCCGGCGCCTGGTGCGCGCGCAGATCGGAGACGTCGATCGTGACGACGTTCGGCGCCCCGCCGTCGTAGGCCTCCTTGCGGGTGTCCGGATCGCCGAGGAGCAGCGCGGACTGGGTGTCCGTCACCGGGTGCAGGCCGTCCTTCTGGAGGAGGTACTCCTGGTTCCCGGAGCCCGCGACCACCCGGAAGACCTGCCCGATCCTGGTGGCCCGGCCGCCCAGTTCCGGACCGTCCGTGCCACGGCCCTCGACCTTCGGGGTGGCCAGGTCCGGGCCGGTCACCAGGGCGTCCAGGAAGGCCGCCGAGACCGGGCGGGGGGTCACGGGCGCGTAGCCGAGGGACTCCGCCGCGCCCGAGTCCTCGTCCAGTTCGAGCCGGCTGCCCTGCCACACCAGGTAGGTGTGCTTGTCCGGACCCTTCACCACGAGTGCCGACTTCGCGCCGACCGGGTCCGTCTCCACCGGAGCGCCCGGCACGAGGGTCGTCTGCGCGCCGGAGCCCGTCGAGCAGACCTCCCACGGCGAGGACTCCAACTCACCTGACGACGGTACGGAGTCGGGGGCGCCGGTGATCCCGACCGGCCGGCCGACCGGGGTGCCCGCGAGCGACGCCGAGCCGACCGACGTGGTCTTCAGGTCGGCGCCGCCGATCAGCACGGCCGAGGCGTAGTTGCGCACCGGGCGCAGCCTGCCGTCGGCGTACAGGTAGCGGGCGCCGGTGTCCTTGTTGACGATCAGGGTGTCGCCGCTGCGCCAGGCGTCGTTGCCGCCCGGCTTGAGCAGCCCGAACACCAGCGCCCCGCCGCAGAACAGCACACCGACGATCAGGCCGACGAGGGCGCCCCGGCTGGTGCGGCCCAGCGGGCTCTCCGGTGCGTCCGGGTCGGCCAGCAGCATGCCCGAGGTCAGGCGGCCCATCATGAACGTGTGCGCTTGCACCTGGTCGCGCTTCGACCGCACGTTTTCCTCCCGGCTGGTCGTTCGGCTTCGTCTTCGCCCGGCTGTTCCCGGACCTTGCTCGCGGCTCGGCGGGCGGCATCCGCCCGTGCCACCGCGTCCGGCTCCTGTCCCGTCCGGCCTGCCCGGCCCCTGCTCGCGGGCCGGCGGTTCTCGAACCGCCCCGGAACCGGGGCCGGTTCACCCGGCCTTCGCTCGCCGGGCCGGTCTGCCCCTGCCGCCGCATCCGGCTTTCCTGTCTCGTCCGGCGTGCCCAACTCCCGCTCGCGGGCCGGGAGTTCCCGAACCGGCCCGGAACGGCGGCCGGTTCACCCGGCCCGCGTGAGCGGGACCGAGGCGCCCGGTCAGCCGAAAATGCCGCGAAGGGTACCGAAGACCCCGAGCAGCCACAGGGTCAGCGGCAGCAGGGCGATCGCCAGCAGGGAGTGCAGGATCTCCGCCGCGCGGCCCCAGTAGGGGACCATGCGCCGTCCCGGTACGGTCCACACCGCGACCGTGAGGGCCGCCGCCACCGCGAGCAGCCCGGCGACCAGCAGGGTCCGCTCGGTGTCGGCCAGCCGCAGGCCCCAGCCGAACGCGAGGAGCAACAGGCCCCACGCGCCCGGGAGTACGAGCACCAGTCGCTGGGCCGTGTTGACCAGGCCCCGGCCGTGCAGGAGCAGCAGCAGCGAGAGGACCAGGGCGACCAGCAGCGCGGGGAGGCTCGGGCGGCGGGCCAGGGCCACCAGGCAGGCCGACGAGAGGACGCCCGTCGCGCCGTAGAGCGCGGTCATCCACTCGCCGGCGAGTTCGGTGCGCACCGTCACGTCCGAGCCCCGGTAGGGCTCGATGCCCTCCTGCAACTGTTCCGGGGTGGTCGGCAGCGGGGGCATCCGCATCCCCGCGAACTTGAACGACAGCGAGGGCACCAGTCCCCCGAGCAGCACCGTCAGCGCCGCGATCACCCCGGCCGCGGCGGCCGGCCGTACGTCGAACACCGTCATCAGGACGCCGCCGACCGCCGCCGCGAGCGCGACCAGAGCGGAGGCCAGGAACAGCGGGGTGCGGGCGGCGGAGGCCGCGAGGGCCAGTACCGCGCCGCCCGCCCAGGCCGCCGCCGCCCCCAACAGCCGTGCCCCCAGCACCTGGTGGGCCTGCGGACCGCTCAACTCACCGCCCGGCACCAGCCAGCCCGCGAGCGCCAGCGCCGGTGACGCCAGCAGCCCCAGCACCACACCGGTCGCCGGATCGTCCACCGCCCGACTCGCCGACGCGGCCCCGGCCAACAGCAACAGGCCGGTTCCTACGGCGGTCGCCGCCCGCAGCGACGCCGGGGCGCCCGGCAGGGCCAGCAGGACGAGGCCGGTCAGCACCGCCAGCGCGAGCAGGCCGCGCAGCAGCTTCCGGGCCGCCTCGGGGCTCCAGCCGTGCAGCCGGTCCCGGGTGACGGCGGCGATGCCGTCGACCAGGTCGTCGAGGCGAACTTCGGGCAACGCCTCGGTGCGCGGCCGGAGATGGAGCGCCTCGCCGTCGGTCAGGTCGAGGGAGGCGAGGGTCGCCTCCTCGTCGAGCGGCCGGCCGCCGAGGCGCTGGAGTATCCAGCCGTCGTGTTCGAGACCGGTCTCCTCGGCCTCCTCGCCCGCGTACCGCAGCACCGTGGGCAGCAGGTCGGCCACGGGCACGTCGGACGGCACGGCGAGGTCGATGGTGCGGGCCGGAGCACGCACGGTCAGATGGCACAGGCCGGTCACGGAAGTGTCGGTCATACCGGGGCTCACGTCTCCTGGACATCGAAACGGGGGCACGCGGCGCGGCGTGCGAGGTGGGGGGAGCTAAGGGAAACACGGTGCCGGTGGAGCGGGGGGTGACATGGACGTACAGAGTTGACGGGGTGCACACTACTGACACTCCCTACGACGCGTGTCAACGGGAGCCCCCACGAACGGTGTTGACAGCGTCCTCCACCGTGCTAGGGCCTGTCGTCACATTCCCGTCGTCGCCCGGAGGGCGGCTTCGCGGCGTCAGGTGCGTGCTCTCGGCGTGCCGGGCGCAGGCCCTCGTACTGGTTGTACGTGGGTCTGTGCCCGGTGCGGCGAGAGTGCGTGCATGGCGTCGCGAAGCAGACGGGAATGTGACGACAGGCCCTGGTGCCGAGGCCTGATCCGGTGCACGCCCCCCACGTACCGCCGCGGTGCGCGAAGTCCGTTAGGAGCCCCAAGCGTTGAGCGTGGTCCTGTTCCGTCGTCCGGCCCGCCGTCGCGGACCCGACATGCCCGCCGGCGAGTTGGTCCTCCAGGAGCCGCCGACTCTCATGGAGATCGTCCCGGACACCTCCGCGGTGTGGACGTATCTGCCGATGGCGATGATGTCGGTCTCGATGATGATGATGTTCATGCGGTCGGGCGGTCAGTCCAGCGGCATCTTCATGTACCTCGCGCTCGGCATGATGGTGATGGCCGCCGGCGCGATGATGGTCGGTCAGGTGATGCGCAAGGCCGGCGACCGCAAGCAGCGGCTTCGGGGCGAACGCCGGGACTATCTGCGGTACTTGGCGCAGAGCCGGCGTACCGTGCAGCGGGCCGTGGTCGAGCAGCAGCTGGCCCTGGCCTGGCGGCATCCCGAGCCCCGGGTGCTGCGCACGATGGTCCGCACCACGCGGCTGTGGGAACGCCGGGTGAAGGACGACGACTTCGGCGAGGTGCGGATCGCGGTCGGCGACCAGCAGCTCGCCATGCGGCTGACTCCCGTGTCCAGCAAGCCGGTCGAGGACCTCGAACCACTCTGTGCGCACGCCCTGCGCCGCTTCATCCGCGCCTACAGCACCGTTCCCGGCCAGCCCATCGCGCTCTATCTGCGGTCCTGGTCACGGGTGTTGGTCCGCGGCGACCGCGACGCGACCCGTGGGATGCTCCGCGCCGCGCTGGCCCAACTGGCCCTGTTCCACCCGCCGGAGGAGCTGTGGATCGCGGTCTGCGCCGCCGACGAGGTGCGCGCGGAGTGGGAGTGGGTGAAGTGGCTGCCGCACAACCAGCACCCTCAAGAGACCGACGGCGCGGGGCCGTTGCGCATGGTGGCCTCAGCCTTCACCGATCTGGAGGACCAGCTCGGCAGCGAGTTCTCCGAGCGGCCCGCGTTCGACCCGGACGCCGTACCCGGCCGTGACGAGCCGCTGGTGGTGGTCGTGGTGGACGGCGCGGCCATCCCGTCCGGCCACCGTTTCGACGGGCCCGGCTACCGCAACGCGATCGTGCTCGACCTGTCCGACTCGCTGACCTGGCGGCCCGGCCGCACCACGCTGCGCCTGGACGTGACCCCGGACGCGGTCGCGCTGGTGCGCACCGACCGCAGCCGCAAGGAGCAGACCACCGTCCTGGGCCGCCCCGACCGGGTGGGTCCGGTGGCCGCCGAGTCGCTGGCCCGGCTGATCGCGCCGTACCGGATGAGTCTGTCCTCCGACGCGGTGGAACCGCTCTCGAACGACACCGAGTTGACGACCCTGCTCGGCATCGCCGACCTGCACCGGCTCGACCCCGACACGATCTGGCGGCGGCACACCGGCAGCGGTCGGCTGCGGGTCCCGATCGCGGTCGGCGCGGACGGGCGGCCCGTGGAACTCGACATCAAGGAGTCCGCGCAGGGCGGCATGGGCCCGCACGGCATGCTGATCGGCGCGACCGGTTCCGGCAAGTCCGAGCTGCTGCGCACGCTGGTGCTCGGTCTCGCGCTCACGAACTCTTCCGAAACACTCAACTTCGTCCTGGTGGACTTCAAGGGCGGCGCGACCTTCCTCGGTCTGGACGAACTCCCGCACACCTCCGCCCTCATCACCAACCTGGCCGACGAGGCCGCCCTGGTGGAGCGTATGCAGGACGCGCTGCACGGTGAACTCATCCGCCGCCAGGAGCTGTTGAGGTCGGCCGGCAACTACACCTCCGCGCTGGAGTACGAGCGGGCGCGGGCCGGCGGCGCCGATCTCGCCCCGCTGCCCAGCCTGTTCGTCGTCGTCGACGAGTTCAGCGAACTCCTCTCCTCGCACCGGGAGTTCATGGAGCTGTTCGTGATGATCGGCCGCCTGGGCCGGTCGCTCGGCGTGCATCTGCTGCTGGCCTCGCAGCGCCTGGACGAGGGCCGTATGCACCAGTTGGAGTCGCATCTGTCGTACCGGATCGGTCTGCGCACCTTCTCCGCGATGGAGTCCCGGGGTGTCCTCGGTGTCCCCGACGCGTACGAACTGCCCTCGCAGCCCGGCAGCGGCTATCTCAAGAGCGGCATCGAGGCCCTCACCCGCTTCCGTGCCGCCTACGTCTCCGGCCCCTACCGCAGGCGCGGCGGTGCGGTCGCGCAGGCCCGGGTCGCCACGCAGGTGGTGCCCTGGTCGACCGGGTACATCGTGCCGCGCGCTCCGGCACCGGCCGCGATCGCGGCCCCGGAGCCCGAGGCGGAGGAGGCCGCCGAGAGCCTGCTCGCGGTGGCGCTGGACCGGCTGCGCGACTCCGGACCGCCCGCGCACCGGGTGTGGCTGCCGCCGCTGGACACCGCGTCCCCGCTCGACGTCCTGCTCGGCGGTCTCGCCGAGGACCCGGACCGGGGCCTGACCGCGTCCCGCTGGACGGGCGCCGGGAAGCTGCGGGTGCCGGTCGGCCTGGTGGACAAGCCGTTCGACCAGCGCCGCGACCCGCTCGTGGTGGACCTCGCCGCGGCGGGCGGCCATGTCGCCGTCGCGGGCGGCTCGCAGAGCGGCAAGTCGACGGTGCTGCGCAGCCTCATCATGGCGCTCGCGCTCACCCACACCCCGCGCGAAGTCCAGTTCTACTGCCTGGACTTCGGCGGCGGCACGCTCTCCCAGCTCACCGGTCTGCCGCACGTCGGCGGGGTCGCGGCCCGCCTCGACACCGAGCGGATCAGCCGTACCGTCGCGGAGGTCACCGCCGTCCTCACCCAGCGCGAGCAGTTCTTCCTGGACAACGGCATCGACTCGATGTCGACCTACCGGCGCCGCCGCGCGGCCGGGGAGTTCCCCGACGAACCGCACGGCGACATCTTCCTGGTGATCGACGGCTGGTCGGCGGTCCGGCAGAACTTCGACCAGTACATCCCCACGTTCAACCAGATCGCCACCAGCGGTCTCAACTACGGCATCCACCTGATCGTCGCGACCGCCCGCTGGCTGGAGCTCACCGCCCCGGTCCGCGACCAGTCCGCGACCCGGCTGGAGCTACGGCTCGGCGACACGATGGACTCCGTCGTGGACATCCGCAAGGCGAGCGCGGTGCCGCAGATCCCCGGCCGGGGTCTGACCGTCGAGACGAAACTGCACTTCCTGTCCGCGCTGCCCCGCGGTGACGGTTCCACCGACCCGGAGACGCTCAGCGAGGGCGTCGCGGACCTGGTGGACCGGATCGCGCGCGCGTGGCACGGGCCGCGCGCCCCGCAGGTCCGGATGCTCCCGCACCGGCTGCCCGCGGCCGAACTCGCCGAACCGGAACTCGGCGACGGCCAGAGCCTCAAGCTGGCCCTCGGCCAGGACGAGGAGACCCTCGGCACCGTCTGGCACGACTTCTCCCGCACCCCGCACCTGGTCGCCGTCGGCGACACGGAGAGCGGCAAGACCAACCTGCTCCGGCTGGTCGCGGACTCCGTCGTCGCCCGCTACTCCCCCGCCGAGGCGCGCATCCTGGTCGTGGACTACCGCCGCGGTCTGGTCGACGCCGTCCCCGAGGAGTACCGCCTCGGCCACGCGGTGGCCCTGGAGGCCCTCAAGCAGTTGGTCGGTGGCTCCGCGAAGGCCCTGCGCACCCGTGTGCCGGGCCAGGAGATCACCCCGGCCCGGATGCGGCAGGCCGACTGGTGGACGGGCCCGCGTCTGTTCGTCCTCGTCGACGACTACGACATGGTCGGCGGCGGCACGGTCATGGACCACCCCTTCGCCCCGCTCTTCGAACACCTCGCCCTGGGCCACGAGTTGGGCCTGCACGTGGTGGTCGCCCGCTCGGCGACGGGCGCGGGCCGCGGCCTGAACGACCAGCTCCTGCGCCGCCTCGACGAGGTCAACACCCCGGGCGTCCTGATGTCCTGCTCCCCGTCCGAGGGCTACGTCTTCGGCAACGTCAAGCCGCGGGTGCTCCCTCCGGGACGGGCCCTCCACATCGTCCGCCGCAAGCCGTCGCTGATCCAGACTGCCCTGGCGGCGGGGGCTGAGGAGTAGGACGCCGACCCTGAACGGCACGGCCCCGGGCGCCTGTTGGTCGCCCGGGGCCGTGCCGTTTCACGCTGTACGTGGTGTCCGCGAGGCCAGATCCGGCCGTCAGCCCTCCGTGGTCCCCTGGACACCCGCGCCCACCGGGACGGTGCCCTCCGTGCCCTCTTCGCCTTGCGTGCCCTCTTCGACCTCGGGCCCGTCCGTACCCTCCGGCCGCCGTGACGGGCGCCAGCCCAAGCGGCGCCCCCGAGGCAGGACGAGACTCAGCCACACCACCGCGATGATCACGGCGAAGCCCGCCGACGCGGGCCACAGGGCGCGGCGGAGCGGCTCGGCGGCCTTGTCCTCCGGGAGGTGGACCGGGGCGGCAGGAGCCACGACGGCCGGTGCCGAAGCACCGGTCAGGACGGACGTGACCGCCGCGTACGGGTCGAGCCGGGGCACGTCGGCCGGGTACGCGGAGCTGCGCAGGAGGGTCGCGGTCTGTGCGGCCGTCAGGTCCGGGTGGACGGAGCGCACCAGCGCCGCCGCCCCGGCCACGAAACCGGCGGCCAGTGACGCGCCCGAGCCGATGTAGTGGCCGGCCTTCTTCGGGCCGATGCCGACAACTCCGTCACCGGGCGCGGCGATCGAGGCACTGGACGTCGTGTACGCGCCGGTCGGCCGCTTGCCGTCCACGTCCACGTCGAGGACGGAGAGCACGCCGTCGTCGGCGGCCGGGTAGTAGTCGCGCGCCGGTGGGCTGTCCGTCGCCGAGGTCGCCGTCGTCGGAGTGTCCGGTACGGCGGCGGCGATCACCAGGACGTCCTTCTTCGCGGCCAGCGCGACGGCCGCCCGCAGCGTGGGGGTGTTGGCCGCGAGCGCCGCCGACACCGTCACCACCTTCGCCCCGCCGTTCACGGCGGCCCGGATGCCGTCGGCGACCCGCTCGGCGGTGACCGCCCCGCGCGCGTCGCTGCCGCGCACCGCGAGGATGCGCGCCTGCTGCGCCACCCCCGCGAACCGCACCCCGTCCGCCACGGCCGCGCCGACCAGCCCGGCCACGAAGGTGCCGTGTCCCACGCAGTCGGTCCCGGCGTCGCCGACCGCCGTCACCCGGCCCTTGAGCGCGGGTGCGGAGGGCGAGACCCCGGTGTCGACCACGCCGACGGTGACTCCGGCGCCCGAGGCGAACGGCCAGGTCCGGGTGAGTTGCAGCGAGACCTGTTCCCACGGCACGTCGGTGGCGAGGACGCCCGAGCCCGCCGCACAGGCCGCGTCGGCGTCCAACCGGGCGGACAGGACGGGGAGTTGGACCGTGCCGTCGGCCGCCTCGGCGGATCCGGCGCCGAGGGCGCCCGCGCCGGCCGTCAGCAGCAGGGCCAGACCGGCCGCGAGGGCCTTGCCGTGTGTCGTCGTCATGCCCGGGCCGCCCCGCTGGAGGAGGGAGAGGCGGCCGTCGGGTCGGCGAGGTCCTCCGGGAGCAGCAGGCGCAGGTCGTCGAGGCTGGGCACGGCCAGTCTGCTGAGCCGGCCCGCCTGCCGGGTCATCATCCGCTCCAGGATCTGACGGGCGGTGCGCGCGTTGCCGAACGACCGGTCGCGGGGCAGGGAGTCGAAGTACTGCCGCAGCACCGGCCCGAGCCCGGCCGCGCACTCGTACCCGAGCTGTACGGCGTGCTCGCGGACGATGGTGACCAGCTCGTCGGAGGAGTAGTCGGCGAACTCGACCCGGCGCGAGAACCGGGAGGACAGGCCCGGGTTGGAGGCGAGGAAGGTCTCCATCTCCTGGGTGTAGCCCGCGACGATGACGACCACCTTGTCCCGGTGGTCCTCCATCAGCTTCAGCAGGGTGTCCACGGCCTCCCGGCCGAAGTCGGAGCCGGACGCCTCACGCGGGGTGAGAGTGTACGCCTCGTCGACGAACAGGACGCCGCCCAGGGCCCGTTCGAAGACCTCTCGGGTCAACTGCGCGGTGTGGCCCACGTATCGGCCGACGAGGTCGGCGCGGGACACCTCGACGAGCTGGCCGCGCGGCAACACGCCCAGGGAGGCGAGGAGTTCGCCGTAGAGGCGGGCCACGGTGGTCTTGCCGGTGCCGGGCGGGCCGGTGAAGACGAGGTGGTGGCTGAGCCGGGGCACCGGAAGTCCGGCGGCCTCCCGCTGCTTGGCGGTCGACACGAGGTTGACCAGGTCGGTGACGTCCCGCTTCACCGCGTGGAGTCCGACCAGCGCGTCCAGCCTGCTGAGCGCGTCGTCGCCGGGGTCGACGGCGTTGGGTCCGTCGGCGGCGGTACGGGCCGCCTCCTCGCTGATGTCCTGCGGCAGCAGCAGGGAAAGGTCCTGTTCGGTGACATCGGTGAGCGCCGAGAGCCGTACGGCCTGCCGGTCCACCATCTCCTCGAACACCTGCCTTGCGGCACGGCCGTTGCCGAACCCGGCGTCCTTCGGTATCCGCTCGAAGTGCACCGCGAGCGCGTGGCGGGTCTCGTCGGCGAGCGCGTACTGGTGGCGTACACACATGCTCTCCATGATCTCCACCAGCTCGGGCACCGAGTAGTTCTCGAACTCGACGGTCCGTGAGAAGCGGGACGCCAGACCGGGGTTGGAGCCGAGGAAGCTGCGCATCTCGTCGGAGTAGCCCGCCGCGACGACCACCACGTCCTCGCGGTGGTCCTCCATCAGCTTCAGCAGGGTGTCGACGGCCTCGCGCCCGAAGTCGGCCCCGGAACCACGGGAGTCGGAGGTGAGGGTGTACGCCTCGTCGACGAACAGGACGCCGCCCAGGGCCCGTTCGAAGGCCTCGGTGGTCTTGATGGCGGTACCGCCGATGACCTGGGCGACCAGGTCGGCGCGGGAGACCTCGACCAGGTGCCCGGAGCGCAGGGCGCCCAGCTCGGCGAGGATCGTGCCGTAGAGGCGGGCCACGGTGGTCTTACCGGTGCCGGGCGGGCCCGCGAAGACCAGGTGGCGGCTCATCGGCGGTGCGGACATGCCGAGTTGGGCGCGGCGCGCGGCGAGCTGGGTGAGGTTGACGAGGGTGCGGACCTGTTCCTTGACGTTGTCGAGGCCGATCAGGCTCTCCAGCGCGGCCATCGGTCCGTCGGGGCGTCCCGGTCCCTCCGACTCCGGTACGGTGCCCGCCGGGTCGGTGCCCTCGGCCTCGCCGAAGCCCCAGGCGTCGCGGGACTCGTTGCCGGTGCTGGTGAGGTTCTCCACGGCCAACCGGCCGCCGGCCTTGGCCTGCACGAGGCCGCCGCCCTTGTTGTCGCGGACGATGCAGCCCACCACCGAGACCGGGGCCTCCGACTCGACGCGGATGCCGTCGCGGTCGTTGCCGGCCGCCTCGCAGCCGTTCAGGGAGGCCCGGCCGCCGTCGCGGACCAGGAAGCCGTGCTCGGCGGAGGCGGCGGCCCGTACCCGGTTCGCCGTCAACTCGCCGCCGGTGTCCACGAGTACACCGCAGCCGCCGGCCGAGACCAGCTCGCCGTCACGGAGCGCGGCCGTGCCCTCGCCGCCGATCTCCAGACCGGCACCGCCGGGGTTGTTGACCCGGAACCCGGCGAGATAGACGTTGCCGCCCGCCGCGACCTCCGCGCCCGCGCCGCCCGGCGCCTCCACCGTGCAGTCCTCGACCCGGCCGCGTCCGCCGTCGCGCACGGAGACACCGTTGCCGCCCGCGCCGGTGATCCGGGCGCGCCTCACCAGCGGGTTGGCGTTGCCGCGGATCACCACACCGGTGCCCTTGACGTCGATGATCTCCACGCGCTCCAGCTCGGCCGCCGCGTCCTCTTCGAGCAGGACGCCGTCCGACTCGCCGTCCCGGACGGTCAGCGAGGTCAGCGTGGGCGAGGAGGCACCGGCCACCCGCAGCGCCGCCGTCTGGGCGCCGGTCAGCCAGCAGTCCTCGTACGTGCCGCGTGAACGGTCCGTCACCAGCAGGCCGTTGCCCGTGGTGCGGGCGGTGCGGCAGCGGCGCAGCACCGGGTCGCTGCCGTGCGAGACGATGATGCCGGGGCCGCTGGAGCCGGTGACCCGCACCTCCTCCAGCTCGCAGCGGGCGGTGCTGGTCACATGCACACCGATGGAGGTGTCCCGGATCACGGTCCGCAGCACCCGGACCGCGCTGCGCTCCTCAAGTGCCAGCGACGGCTTGTCCGTTGAGGCCAGATCACAGTCTTCTACGGAACCCTGCGCGTCGCCGTTGGCGAGCACGCCGTTGCCGCGCGCGTCCCGGATCGTGCAGCCGCGCAGGGTGGCCCGGCCGCGCTCGCCGATCACCACACCGCTGGTGCCGAGGTGTTCGAGGGTGCAGGACTCCAGCGAGCTCTCGGTCGGCGAGGTGACGACGACCCCGGCGCCGGTGCGGTTGGAGACCCGGCACTCGCGCATCGCCAACGAGCCGGAGTTGCGGGCCAGTACGGTCGTCCACGAGGCGCCGGACAGATCGCAGCCCTGCATCGCGACCTGCCCGTGCGAGGCGTCCACGGCGGGCTGTTCCTCGTCCTGGCCCTGGACCACCAGGTCGGTCAGCATCACCGCGTCCACGCGCAGCGAGATCACGATGCCCTTGCGCGGTGCCAACCGGACGGTGCCGCGCGCCTGTTCGGCGACGATGGTCACCCGGGTGGTGACGACGAGATTCTCCTCGTACGTCCCCGGGCGCACACTCAGCACCGCGCCCCCGCGCGCCCTGGCCAGGGCCTCTCCGATCGTCCGGGCGTCCCCGGTGCCCTCCGGACAGACCGTCAGTACCTGGCGCACTCAGCTGACCTCCTCGTGTCGGCACCTGTCGGTTGCGGCACCCCCATCATGCCGTCCCCGCACGCGCGTTCCCACTCCGGTCCGGAAGCGGAACGGTCGGAGCGGAGGTGCGTGGTGCGGCACAACAGTGCCGTACGGCGAATTATGGGCTGTTGCGCAACAGCCGTACCAGCACCCGGGCTTGTCCGTGACGATTGTTAACTCCGGTGAAAGGAACCGCCGTTGGCACAGAAGCGTGAAGGGACGTGAATAGGATTGCGCACACAGACGCACGACGAACTGCTGGGCGAATGAGAGCGGACAGGGCGGATGACAGACCGAACCGGACCGGCCGCGCGCAATACGGCGGCGGAGAACGCAGCAGGCTCTGTGGCGGGCACCCCGGCCGCGGAAGCGGCGGCCACGGACCCGACGATCTCGACCTCGACGGCATCCGCGGCGGCGTCCGCCGAGGAGACCACCACCCCACAGGCCCCGGCGAGCACGGCGGGTGAGACACCCAAGTCCCGCTCGGGGGCCGCCGGTTCGGCCGGGGTCCTCTCCGCGGAGTCCGTCGCGGCGGAGCTGAGCCGGCCCGCGACCACGACCGCGGAGGCCGAGGCGCTCGCGAGTGCCGGCCCTGAGCCGACGGAACCCGCGGGACCGACCGGCCCGGAGTCCGCCTCCGCCCGGCCCGCGCGGCAGGAGGCCGAGGCCGAGGCCCCCGCCGGGGCGCTGGCCGCGAGCGCCCCCGAGGGCGACGGACCCACCCCCGCAGACACGGCGGCCGCGTCCGTCGGCCGCCCGGGCCGCCCGCTGCTGGCCGGTGCGGCGGTGCTCGGTGCGCTGCTGATCGCCGTGCCGGGGCTGCTGATGAGCCGGGACCGGACGCCGGAGAGCCATGACCGGGTCGTCGCCGACCAGGCGGGCACCATCCTCGGCGACGGCGCGACCCAGGGTGCCGGGGCGTACGCGTCCTCCAGCCCGTCCGCCGCTCCCGTCGCGCCCGCCACACCGAAGATCACCAAGCCGCACAAGACCTCGCCGGGCAAGACCACCGTCGCGCAGCCGGCGAGCGAGCCGACGACGGTCAGGACGAAGAAGCCGGCCGCGGCGGCGAAACCGACGAAGAAGTCCACCCCGACCAAGTCGACGACGACCAAGTCCGGGACGAAGTCGACGACCACCACCACGTCGAGCTACCCCTCCGACATCCTTGTCACGGCCACCCGGGTGCTGAAGGCGGGGCAGTCCATCAACGCGAAGAAGGCGCGGCTGCGCATGCAGACCGACGGCAACTTCGTGCTGTACGACGAGAACAACAAGGCCCGTTGGGCCACCATGACCTTCGGTTCCAACTACCACGCGGTGTTCCAGGCGGACGGCAACCTCGTCGTCTACACGTCCGCCAACCAGCCCGTCTGGGCCAGCCAGACCCCCGGCCACAACGGCGCCGTCCTCCGGCTCCAGGGCGACGGCAACATGGTGATCTACTCCGGCGGCTCGACCGCGATCTGGGCGAGCAACACCCAGCACTGACGCACGCGACCCGAACTCCCTTCGGCCCGCGCCCTCTTGAGGGCGCGGGCCGAAGACGTGGGCTCAGCTCTCCGTCAGGGTGATCTCCTGCTGCCGCACCGCGTGGAAGCGCGGCAGCGGCAGGCCGCCGCCGGAGGACAGTTCCATCACCGTGGCCTCGACCCAGGCCGCGCCGGGGGTGGCCGGGTCGGACGAGGGCTTGCCCGAGTTCTGCCAGGGGTGCTCCATGCCGTCGCAGACCGCGCGGGTGCCGCCGATGCCGTGCCGGACCGAGGGGTCGCCCTGGGAGACGGAGGAACTGACAAAGGCGGCACCGGAGTTGCCGAGACAGCGGTAGGTGCCGGAGAGGGTGACGGTGCCGTCCGGGGCGATGCTGCCCGTGGGGTCGACCGTCACCGTCTCGTACGGGGCCGCGGTCGCGACGGGAGCGGCGGCCAGCAGAAGCAGCGCGGCACCGGCCGCCGAACCGAGGGCGGAACGCAGGGACATGGGGATACCTCCTGAGATCGAGAGGCTCCACTCGTACCGCTCGACCGGCCCAACTCCCGTGATCCTCACTCCTTCGGTGGCGAGTCCGCACCGAGCGTCGTGGAACCGTCCGAGTGTTGTCCGCGTGTTGTCACGCTTCACAGCAGGCGGTTCCGATGAGTTCGCGGCGGGAGGATGGTCTGTATATGCGATACGGGCGGCGACGGAGCCGCCGGAACGGACCGCATCCGACGTGGAGGTACGCCATGTGTTCCCACCAGCCCTCGTGCCCCGTGACCGACACCGACACAACCGCCCCGCACATCGTCTCCGCCCACCCCGAGCAGGGCTGGACGCTGCTGTGCGACGGCGCGATCGTCTTCGACGACCTGGGCGCCGTACTGCCGGACGGCCGGATCGTCGCCCCGCACCGGGTGCCGGCGGACCAACTCGCCGTCGCCGCCTGACCGTTCCCGCACGATCGTCTTTTGGGCCGCGCCACCCACGGTGACCCGCACGCACCGTAGAGGTTGAGCTTGCGCACCCGAGGTGACCAGCAGTGATGCTGACGACCTAAGATGATCAACGTGTCCGACCAGCCTGCTCCACGGTCTCTCATCGTCACGCTCTACGGCGCGTACGGCCGCTTCGTGCCCGGCCCGGTTCCGGTCGCGGAACTGATCCGGCTGCTGGCCGCGGCCGGCGTCGACGCACCCTCGGTGCGCTCGTCGGTGTCCCGTCTGAAACGGCGCGGGCTGCTGCTGCCCGCCCGTACCGCACAGGGCGCCGCCGGCTACGAACTCTCGCCCGAGGCACGGCAGTTGCTCGACGACGGCGACCGGCGCATCTACGCGACCACCCCCTCGGCCGACGAGGGCTGGGTGCTCGCCGTGTTCTCCGTCCCCGAGTCCGAGCGCCAGAAGCGGCACATCCTGCGCTCCCGGCTCTCCGCCCTCGGCTTCGGCACCGCCGCCCCCGGCGTGTGGATCGCGCCCGCCCGGCTGTACGAGGAGGCCCGGCACATCCTCGGGCGGCTGCGGCTCGACCCGTACGTGGACTTCTTCCGCGGCGAGCACCTCGGTTTCGCGGCGACCGCCGAGGCCGTCGCCCGCTGGTGGGACCTCCCGGCGATCGCCGCACAGCACCAGGCGTTCCTCGACCGGCACGCACGCGTGCTGCACGCCTGGGAGCGGCGCGCGGACACCCCGCCCGAGGACGCGTACCGCGACTACCTCCTCGCCCTGGACTCCTGGCGCCATCTCCCCTACGTCGACCCCGGACTGCCCGCGAGCCTGCTCCCCGGCGACTGGCCGGGCGTCCGCTCGGCGGAGGTGTTCCGGGCGCTGCACAGGCGGCTGCGGGACGCGGGGGCGGTGTTCGCGGGGGTGTGACGGCCGACGCGTGAGGGCAGCCACTCAGCCAAACCTCAGCTTCCTTAGCAGGTCCTCTCAGAGTTCTTACCTAGCCTTCGACGACGTCGCTCGTCGGGTAAGAAAGAGGACTGTTGCGCATGACCATCACGGCACGGGCTCAGGGAGCCACCGTCTGGCTCACCGGACTGCCGAGCGCGGGCAAGACGACGATCGCCAGACACCTCGGGGAGCGCCTCAAGGCCGAGGGCCATCGCGTGGAGATCCTCGACGGCGACGAGGTACGCCGCTTCCTCTCGGCCGGCCTCGGCTTCTCCCGCGAGGACCGCAACACCAATGTGCAGCGCATCGGCCTGGTCTCCGAGGTGCTCGCGCGCAACGGCGTCCTCTCCGTCGTCCCGGTCATCGCGCCGTACGCCGACAGCCGCGAGGCCGTCCGCAAACGCCACGAGGCGAGCGGGACGCCGTACATCGAGGTGCATGTCGCGACACCCGTCGAGGTGTGCGGCGAGCGCGACGTCAAGGGTCTCTACGCCCGCCAGGCCGCGGGCGCGCTGACCGGCCTGACCGGTGTCGACGACCCGTACGAGCCGCCCACCGACCCGGCGCTCACACTGCCGACGCAGGTGCAGAGTCCGCGGGAGTCGGCGGACGCGGTGTACGCGGTGCTGGCCGAGCGGGGGTTGGTGGGAGCGCGATGACGACCACGAAGGACTTCGTCCTCTCTCACCTCGACGCCCTCGAGTCCGAGGCGGTGCACATCTTCCGTGAGGTGGCCGGTGAGTTCGAGCGGCCGGTGATTCTGTTCTCCGGCGGCAAGGACTCGATCGTCATGCTGCACCTCGCGCTGAAGGCGTTCGCGCCGGCGGCTGTTCCCTTCTCGCTGCTGCATGTGGACACGGGACACAACTTCCCCGAAGTCCTTGAGTACCGGGACCGGGTGGTCGCCGCACATGGGCTGCGGCTCCATGTGGCCTCCGTACAGGACTACATCGACCGCGGTGTGCTGCGCGAACGTCCCGACGGGACCCGCAACCCGCTCCAGACGCTGCCGCTCACCGAGAAGATCCAGAGCGAGAAGTTCGACGCCGTGTTCGGTGGGGGTCGTAGGGACGAGGAGAAGGCCCGGGCGAAGGAGCGGGTGTTCAGCCTCCGGGACGAGTTCTCGCAGTGGGACCCGCGTCGGCAGCGGCCCGAGCTGTGGAACCTCTACAACGGGCGGCACGCGCCCGGCGAGCACGTGCGCGTGTTCCCTTTGAGCAACTGGACCGAGCTGGACGTCTGGCAGTACATCGACCGTGAGGGCATCGAACTCCCGCAGATCTACTTCGCCCACTACCGCGAGGTGTTCGCGCGCGGCGGGATGTGGCTGACCGCCGGTGAGTGGGGCGGCCCGAAGGCGGGCGAGACGGTCGAGAAGCGGCAGGTCCGGTACCGGACCGTCGGGGACATGTCCTGCACGGGTGCCGTGGACTCGGACGCGGTGACGCTGGAGCAGGTCATCACCGAGATCGCCGCCTCCCGGGTCACCGAGCGGGGCGCCACGCGCGCCGACGACAAGCTGTCCGAGGCCGCGATGGAGGACCGTAAGCGCGAGGGGTACTTCTAGCCATGAGCACGACCATGAGCACCACCATGAGCACGACCACCGTCGACACGCTGCGGTTCGCGACGGCCGGTTCGGTCGACGACGGCAAGTCCACGCTCGTAGGACGGCTGCTGCACGACTCCAAGTCGGTGCTGACCGACCAACTCGAAGCCGTGCAGCGGGTGTCGGCCGACCGTGGCCAGGACGCCCCCGACCTCGCTCTCCTCACCGACGGACTGCGCGCCGAGCGCGAGCAGGGCATCACCATCGATGTCGCCTACCGCTACTTCGCCACGCCCCGCAGGCGGTTCATCCTCGCCGACACCCCGGGGCATGTGCAGTACACCCGCAACATGGTCACCGGCGCCTCCACGGCCGAGTTGGCGATCGTGCTGATCGACGCGCGCAACGGTGTCGTGGAGCAGACCCTGCGGCATGCCGCCGTGGCCGGGCTGTTGCGGGTGCCGCAGGTGGTGCTGGCCGTCAACAAGATGGATCTCGTCGGGTACGAGCAGGGGGTGTTCGAGCGGATCGTCGAGGAATTCGCGGGCCACGCGGCCGAGTTGGGGCTGCCGTCCTTCACGCCGATCCCGGTGTCGGCGCTGGTCGGTGACAACGTGGTGGACCGTTCGGCGCGCATGGACTGGTACGAGGGCCCGGCCCTGCTGGAGTTCCTGGAGGACGTCCCGGTCGGCGCGGACCCGTCGGACGCACCGGCCAGGTTCCCGGTCCAGTACGTCATCCGGGACGGTGAAGTCCGTTGGTACGCGGGCCAGTTGGTGTCCGGTTCGCTGCGGGTCGGGGACCGGGTGACGGTGCATCCCTCGGGCGAGGTCTCCGAGATCACCGGGATCTCCGTGCTCGGCACCGAGGCCGGGGCGGCGTACGCGCCGCAGTCGGTCAGTCTGCGCCTCGCGGACCAGCGGGACGTGTCGCGCGGCGACATGATCACCGCGGGGGTCGACGCGCCCGCGCTCACCCAGGACGTCCGGGCCGCCGTGTGCCATCTCGCCGACCGCCCGCTGCGGGTCGGCGACCGCGTGCTGCTGCGCCACACGACCCGGACGGTCAAGGCGATCGTCAGGGATCTCGGCGGCGCGGCAGAGCTAGCCGCCAATGATCTGGGCCGGATCACCCTGCGCACCGCCGAGCCGCTCGCGCTCGACGACTACGCGGTGTCGCGGCGCACGGGCGCGTTCCTGGTGATCGACCCGGCGGACGGCGCGACGCTCACGGCGGGGATGGCCGATCTGACCTGATCATCGCTCGCTCAGAACGCCCTCGGGCCCCGTTTCGGACGGGCCCCGAGGGCGTTCTTGTCACGAGATGTCAATAGCGCGGTAACAAGGGGAGCTGTCGTGCGGGAGTGGCCGTCGAACGGGGTATGCCGCTCGGTACCGGGACGAAGGTCCCGCGCGGTGCCCGCCGAGAGACCCTGACAAAGGGCGCCGTACCATTCATATAGTTGAAAGCAGGACAGCCTGCTCCATGAACGGACCCGCCTTGCAAGAACGCCCTTCCGCCTCCGCCTCCTGGCGCATCGCACTGCCGCACACCGCCGCGGCCGTGCCGGTGGCCCGCGCACTGGTCCGTACGGCTCTGTCCGAGGTGAGGTACACGGCCGACAGCGACACCGCGGAGCTGCTGACGGCGGAGCTGGTCGCGAACGCGGTGGAGCACACCGCCGGTGACGCCCCCATAGAGCTCGTGGTCGAGCTGCTGCCCACCGGCTGCCAGGTCGAGGTGCACGACCCCGACCCGGAGCCGCCCGGAAGCCTCACGAAGCCCGTCGTCGAGGAGCCCGACCCTTGGCAGGAGCACGGACGCGGCCTGCTGCTGATCCGCGCGCTCAGCTCGTCCTGCGGCCACCGCCCCACCGAGTCGGGCAAGGCGGTGTGGTTCCGGCTGCCGGTCGTACCGCGGCAGTGGCGTCCGGCGGGATGACCGCGTCGGTGACGGTCAGGCCAGGGTGGCCACGAGTACGGCCTTGATCGTGTGCAGTCGGTTCTCCGCCTGGTCGAAGACGACCGAGTGGGCGGACTCGAAGACCTCGTCGGTGACCTCCAGCGAGTCGAGGCCGTGGGTCTCGTATATCTCGCGGCCGACCTTGGTGCCGAGGTCGTGGAAGGCCGGCAGGCAGTGCAGGAACTTGACGTCCGGGTTGCCGGTGGCCCGAAGGACGTCCATGGTCACGGCGTACGGCGCGAGGGCCGTGATCCGCTCGTCCCAGACCTGTTTGGGCTCGCCCATGGAGACCCACACGTCGGTGACGACGAAGTCGGCGCCCGTCACCCCCTCCTCGATCCCCTCGGTGAGCGTGATGCGCGCGCCGCTGCGCTCGGCGAGCCCGCGGGCGACGGTGACGATCTCCTCGGCGGGCCAGTAGGACTTCGGGGCGACGATCCGTACGTCCATGCCGAGCAGCGCGCCGGTGACCAGGTAGGAGTTGCCCATGTTGAAGCGGGCGTCGCCGAGGTAGGCGAAGGCGATCTCCTTCAGCGGCCTGTCGCTGTGCTCGGTCATGGTGAGCACGTCGGCGAGCATCTGGGTGGGGTGCCAGTCGTCGGTGAGCCCGTTGAAGACCGGCACGCCCGCGTAGGCACCCAGTTCTTCTACGGCCGCCTGGCTGTCCCCGCGGTACTCGATGCCGTCGTACATCCGGCCGAGCACGCGTGCGGTGTCCTTCACGGACTCCTTGTGCCCGATCTGCGAGCCGGACGGGTCGAGGTAGGTCGTCGAGGCCCCCTGGTCGGCCGCGGCGACCTCGAACGCGCAGCGGGTGCGCGTCGAGGTCTTCTCGAAGATCAGCGCGATGTTCCTGCCCGACAGGTACCGCGTCTCGCCCCCGGCCTTCTTGGCGGCCTTCAGCTCGGCGGCCAGCTCGATCAGGCCGCGGAACTCCTCCTCGGTGAAGTCCAGCTCCTTGAGGAAGTGGCGGCCGGCGAGGGCGGTCGGGACTGTCGCCATGGGGGCGCTCCATCGGTACGGGTACAGGGGAACAGATGCTTGCATCTGGAATTCTATACGATGGACAGCATTTCTATACGGCGTCCCGTTCGACCGGGCAGCTCATGCAGCGCGGGCCGCCCCGGCCCCGGCCCAGTTCGCTCCCCGGGATCTCGATCACCTCGATGCCCTGCTTGCGCAGATAGGTGTTGGTGGTGACGTTCCGTTCGTAGGCGACGACGACGCCGGGCTCGACGGCGAGGACGTTGCAGCCGTCGTCCCACTGCTCGCGCGCGGCGGCGTGCACGTCCTGGGTGGCGGTCAGCACACGGATCCCGTCCAGCCCGAGGGCGGCGGCGATCGCGCGGTGCATGTGCTCCGGCGGATGGTCGGTGACCTTCAACTCCTTGTCGCCGACGCCCGGTTCGATGGTGTACGACCGGAGCATGCCGAGCCCGGCGTACTGGGTGAAGGTGTCGCCGTCGACCATGGTCATCACCGTGTCGAGGTGCATGAAGGCGCGCTGCTTGGGGATGTCGAGCGCCACGATCGTCCGGGCGGAGCCCTCGGCGAACAGCTTGTGCGCGAGCATCTCGACGGCCTGCGGGGTGGTGCGCTCGCTCATGCCGATGAGCACCGCGCCGTTGCCGATGACGAGTACGTCCCCGCCCTCGATGGTGGACGGGTAGTCGGCCTGCCCCTCGGACCAGACGTGGAACTTCTCGGTGCGGAAGAGCGGGTGGTGGCGGTAGATCGCCTCGAAGTGGACGGTCTCGCGCTGCCGGGCCGGCCAGCGCATCGCGTTGACGGAGACGCCGTCGTAGATCCAGGCGGAGGTGTCGCGGGTGAAGAGGTGGTTGGGGAGCGGGGCGAGGAGGAAGTCGTCGAGGTCCATGACGTGGAAGCGGACGGAGGTCGGCTCCGGGTGGGCCTCCAGGAACTCCCGCTTGGTCATGCCGCCGACGAGCGCTTCGGCCAGTTCGGGGGCGGGCAGGGCCTCGAAGGCGGCGCGGAGGTGGTCGGTGGCGAGGGGGCCGTACTCCTTCTCGTCGAAGACGCGGTCCAGGACGAGCGCGCGGGCCGCCGGGATCGCCAGGGACTCGGCGAGCAGGTCACCGAAGAGGTGGACGGCGACGCCCCGGTCGCGCAGGACGTCCGCGAAGCCGTCGTGCTCGGCGCGCGCCCGGCGTACCCAGAGCACGTCGTCGAAGAGGAGGGCGTCCTTGTTGCTCGGGGTGAGCCTTTTGAGCTCGAGATCCGGCCGGTGCAGGATGACGCGGCGAAGCCGCCCGGTCTCGGAGTCGACATGGAGTGCCATGTCTCCATCCTGACCATCCGGGGCCGGGTTCACCCCCTTACTTGTCATACTTCCTCTTCTTCTCGTCCCCTTGACGACAACTGGGTTCCGCGATTATCGTCTTACTGACGAGATCGATGCGGGATCCGAGGGGAACTGAGGGACTGATGGCCGACATCACCCGGCGCCTGGGCTGGCGCCATCTGCGCGGGGCTCCGACGGCGCACATCCGGCACCACCGCTCGGGCAAGCTGCTGCACGACGGGCCCGGACTCAGCTTCTGGTTCCGCGCGTTGACCGCCGCGCTCTCCGAAGTGCCGGTCGACGACCGGGAGTTGGCCATGACCTTCCATGCCCGTACGTCCGACTTCCAGGACGTGGCGGTGCAGGCGACCGTCACCTACCGGATCAGCGACCCCGCCCTGGCCTCGGCACGGCTCGACTTCTCCGTCGACCCGGACACGGGCGTGTGGCGGGGCTCGCCGCTGGAGCAGCTCGGCACCCTGCTGACCGAGACGGCCCAGCAGCACGCGCTGGCCGTGCTCGCCCGGACTCCCCTCGCCGCCGCGCTGGTCGACGGCGTGACGGCGGTACGGGAGCGGATCGCGGCGGGGCTCGGCGCCGAACCGCGGCTGCCGGCCACCGGCATCGAGGTGGTCGCCGTCCGCGTGATGGCGATCCGGCCCGAGCCCGAGGTGGAGCGGGCGCTGCGCACCCCGGCCCGCGAGCAGATCCAGCAGGAGGCGGACAAGGCCACCTACGAACGACGGGCGGTGGCCGTCGAACGGGAGCGGGCGATCGCCGAGAACGAACTCGACAGCCAGATCGAACTCGCCCGCCGCGAGGAGCAGTTGGTCGACCAACGCGGCACGAACACGCGCCGCGAGGCCGAGGAGCACGCGGCGGCGGACGGCGTCCGGGCGGAGGCGGAGGCGACGCGTACGGTACGGCTCGCCGACGCCGAGGCGGCGCGGTCCGTACGGCTGGCCCGGGCCGAGGCCGAGGGTGCGCGCGAGGTGGGTGACGCGCGGGCGCATGCCCAGGCGGCCTGGCTGCGGGTGCACGCGGACGTCGACGTGGCGACCCTGCACGCGCTCACCGGGACGCGGCTCGCGGAGAACCTGCCGAACATCGACAGCGTGACGATCTCGCCGGACGTGCTGACCGGGCTGCTCGCCCGGCTCGGCACCGGAGAGCAGGCGTGAGTCTCGCCCCCCGGGCCGTCCTCGTCCATCGGACCACGGAGTACGAGGAGTTGGTCGCCCGGCACGGGACGCACGGCCAGGCCGCGTACTTCCTGCGGTCGCGGGGCCGGGACATCGAGGAGGTCGCCGAACGGAACGTCGCCAAGTACCTCGCCGGGCAAACGGTGTTGGGCTTCGACACGGATCCCGGGCGCAATCCGGGTGTGCTGGTACGGCATCGGCCGTCGGACGCGGCGGCTCTGCTGCCCTCGGCGTACGCGGCCGGTACGGGTGTCGACGAACTCACCATGGTCGAGGCCGTCGCCGACGACACACAGCGGTTGGTCGCGCTGAACGAGATCTATCTGGGCGCCGTCGGTCATCAGACGGCCCGATACCGCCTGGGTCTGGAGGGCGACGGGGGTGTCGTCGAGGCCCAGGCGTCCTCCGGGGTGCTCGTGGGAACGGGCACCGGGGCCTCCGGCTGGCTCCGGTCGGTGTGGCAGGAGCGGGGTAGTTC
>NZ_JAENRY010000205.1 GCF_016612545.1 Streptomyces sp. MBT65
CGGGTGGGGTCGTCGTCGTCCACCTCGCACAGCAGGGTGTCGCCGCGCACCAGGCGCAGTTCGATCCGGCGGCCGTGGGAGTGCCGTACCGCGTTGGTGACCAGTTCGTCGGCCAACAGGGCGGCGGTGTCGGCGAGTTTGGGCAGGCCCCACGCGTGGAGCTGTTCACGGACCGCCGTGCGGGCCCGGCCGGCCTGGAGCGGGTCGAGGGCGAGGCGCCACTCGGCGACGTCGTCCGGCTCGATGCCGTTGAGGCGGGCCATCAGGAGCGCGACGTCGTCCTTGCGGCCGCCGCGGGTGTTGAGGGTGCGGATGATGGTGTCGCAGGCGTCGTCCATGGACGCGGCCGGGTGCGCGGCCGACTCGCTCAGGGTCGCGAGTCCCACGCCGATGTCCTCGCCGCGCACCTCGACGAGTCCGTCGGTGCACATCACCAGCCGGTCGCCGGGCTCCACGCGCACCCGGACCGCCTCGAAGGGCACCCCGCCGACGCCGATGGGCGCGCCGGTGGGCAGGTCGAGCAGTTCGCTGCGGCCGTCGTCGGCGCGCACGATCACGGGCGGGATGTGGCCCGCGTTGGCGATGTGGAGTTCGCCGGCGATCGGGTCGTAGATCACGTAGAGGCAGGTCGCGAGGTACGAGTCGCCGAGGCGCTGGGCCAGGTCGTCGAGGTTGCGCAGGAGTTGGGCGGGCGGCAGGTCCATGGCGGCCATGGTCTGCACGGCGGTGCGCAACTGGCCCATCATGGCTGCCGAGTTGAGGCCGTGGCCCATGACGTCGCCGACGACGAGCGCGGTGCGGGCGCCGGGCAGTTTCACCGAGTCGAACCAGTCGCCGCCGACCCGGCCGAGCAGCGTGCCCGGCAGATAGCGGGTGGCGATGTCGCAGCCCGCCATGCGCGCCGGTATGTGCGGCAGCATGCTGTCCTGGAGGGTCTCGGCGACGGACTCCTGGTAGGTGTACATGCGCGCGTTGTCGAGCACCAGGCCCGCGCGGGCGGCGAGTTCGGCGCCGGTGACGCGGTCCATGTCGTTGAACTCGACGCGCTCGGGGTGGCGCAGCAGAATCATGAAGCCGAGGACGACATTGCGGGCCTTGAGCGGGACGACCAGCATGGAGCGGCCGGTGATCAGCGGCCGGATGTCGCGCTTCTCGAACTGCGAGGCGATCATGTGCCCCATCTGCTCGCTGATGCGCGGCACGAGGACGGGTTCGCCGGTGGTCATGCACTGGAAGAACGGGGTGTGCGCCGGGAACGGCATGGCCTCGCCGACCGGTACGACGTCGTCCCAGCGTCCGGGTTCGTCGGTGTGCTCCAGGGCGACCCGGTGCCACATGGTGGTGGTGTCGGGCACCCCGTCCGGGAACCCCTCGCCGGCGACGACCTGTTCACGGAGGTAAGTCCCCGCGACGTCGGTGAACTTGGGGACGACGGCCTTGCTGACCTCGACGATGGTCCGCGAGAGGTCGAGCGAGGTGCCGATGCGGCCGCTGACCTCGTTGAGGAACTCCAACCGCTCGCGCACGGCGGCGTATTCGAGGTCCTCGCCCTCGTCGTCGACCTCCTGGGGCACGGGCCGCCCCTCGGCGACCGCGAGGGCGGCCCGCTCGCGGCGTGCCTTGCGCTCGGCGCGGCGGGCGACGCCCCAGTCGGGGGTCACGGGCACCCGCTCGTTCTGGCTGAACTCCAGGACGGGATAGCCCAGTTCGAGGACCTGGGCGACGATGCGGGCGCTCTCGTCGACGCTCATGCTGGGCAGGATCTCGGGGAGCCTGCGGGCGAGTTCGTCGGCGCCGGGGAAGTCGGTGTGCAGGGCGAAGCCGGGGGCTATGCGCTCGAAGGCGACGTCCGCTGCGGGGAGGTCCTGGCGCAGGCCGCCCGCGTCGGCGGCGAGCACGAGCAGCCGCTCCTGTCCGGGGCCGACCAGGGGGTACGCCCACCACAGGACGTCCACCCGGTCGCTCTCGAGAACGGTGAGGCGGGCGCGGCCCGCGGCCGGGTAGGACAGCCGTCCGTCGAGGGAGGACTCCAGGTCGGGTCCGAGTCCGTCGTAGGCGGCGAACGCGCCGTAGGGACTGGTCTCCTCGTCGTCGGGCAGGGCACCGGAGACGGGGAGCAGGTCGAGGGCGGGCTGGCCGATCGCCTCTTCCCTGGTGGCGCCGAACAGGCGTCGGGCGCCGCGGCTCCAGTGCGAGACGAGGCCCTCGCGGTCGATGAGGATCACGGCGAGGGGGACACGGCCGGCCGCGGTGTGTTCCGCCACCACGCCGTCCCCGGCGCCGCGGCCGGGAGCTGTCTCCCGCTCGGTGCCATGGTCCATGGCCCAGGCCCTCTCTCCCCACGGCTCCGCAAGATCTGTTCCGCCACTCACCACGCTACGGGGGCGGCCGGTGGCGATGTGTGGCATTCCTGGAATTGGTCCCGGCCGATCCGCACCGGCGTGCGCCTGCGCGCCCCCTGGGGCGGGAGGTCAGTCCTCGTGGCCGAGTTGCAGATCGCGCTCGGTGCGTCCCCCGCCCGCCACTTGGAGCACGGTGGCCACGGGCGGGTACCCGGCGGCGATCACCGTGTACTCGCCGGAGGACAGGTCGATGAACCGGAAGGTGCCGTCGGGTCCGGTGGTGAGGGTGTCGACGACGTTGCCCGCCGCGTCGAGAAGGGTCACGCGCGCGTCTTCGACCGGCCGCCCGCCGCTCGCCCTGACGGTGCCGCGCAGCACGGCGCCGCCCGCGAGTTCGACGTCCTGGCGGGTCTCGCGGGACGCCTGGACGCTGACGGGGAGCGCGGCCGGGCGGAACGCGGGCGCGCTGGCGGCGAGGGTGTACTCGCCGGCCACCAACTCGCTGATCACATAGGTGCCTTCGCGTCCGCTGCGGGTGCTCGCGACCACCTCGCCGTGCACGTTGGTGAGCGTCACGGCGGCCTCCCGCACCGGGGTGCCGTCGGCGGTCAGCACGCTCCCGGCGAGGCGTCCGGCGCCGCCGAGGACGACGTCGAGTTCGACGGGCCGCTCCCCCACGGTCACGGACACCGCCTGCGGCTGGTGCCCGCCCGCCGCTGCGATCAGGACGTACGACCCGGATCCGGGTGTGGAGAGCGCGTACCGCCCGTCCGCGCCGCTGGCGCCGCGCCCGATCTGCTGTCCGGAGACGTCGATGAGGGTGAGCGCGGCCCGGGGCACGGCGGTCCCGTCCGGGTGCTGCACCGTGCCGCAGACCGGGATTCCGGCCGCGTAGGACGAACGGGCCTGCGGGATCGGGTGGTTGAGGGGCGCGGTCTCCGAGGTCTCGGCGGGGGCGTTGTGGGACACCAGTGGTCTCTCCTTGAGGAAGAAGGCGATGAGGAGGCCGAGGGCGAGCACCGGCACCAGGTAGAGGAAGATCCGCGGCATGGCGTCGGCGTAGGCCCGGATGTAGCTGTCGCGCAGCGCCGGGGGCAGTGTGTGGACGAGCTGCGGGGTGATGGACTGGGGGTCGGGGAGGCCCGCACCCGCGCGCGCGGGGAGGCGTTCGCGCAGCGCGTCGGTGAGCCGGTCGGCGAAGAGGGTGCCGAAGATCGCGGCGCCGACGCTGCCGCCGATCTGCCGGAAGTAGTTGTTGGCGCTGGTGGCGGTGCCGAGGTCGGCGGGCCGCACGGAGTTCTGCACGGCGAGGACGAGGACGGGCATCACCAGGCCGATGCCGGCGCCGAGGACGGCCATCCACACGCTGTACTGGAGCCGGGAGGTGTCGACCTCGAGTCGGGACAGCAGCCACATCCCGAGGGTTGCCAGCGCGCTGCCGAGGACGGGGTAGATCTTGTACCGGCCGGTGTGGCTGATGAGTTGGCCGGAGACGATGGACGCGCCGACGATGCCGCCCATCATCGGCAGCATCAGCAGCCCCGACTCGGTGGCGCTGGCCCCGTCGACCATCTGGAGAAACGTCGGCAGATAGCTGGCGGCGCCGAACAGCGCGACACCGATCACCAGGCCCACCAGAGCGGTGACGTTGAAGACGGCGTCCTTGAACAGCCGCAGCGGGATGAGGGGTTCGGGCGCGAAGCGCTCGGCGACGAGGAAGAGAACGGCGGCGGCCACGGCTCCCGCGCCGAGCCCGAGGATGACGCGTGAGCCCCAGGCGTACTCGGTCCCGCCCCAACTGGTCAGCAGGACAAGGCACGTCGACGCGGCGGCCAGCAACAGCGCGCCGAGGAGGTCGAGTCGGGCCTTCGCGGTCGGCTTCGGCAGTTTCAGTACGACGGTCACGACGGCGAACGTGACCACGCCGAAGGGCACGTTGACGTAGAAGCACCACCTCCAGGAGAGGTGGTCCGTGAAGTAGCCGCCGAGCAACGGGCCCGCGACCGAGGCGAGTCCGAAGGTGGCGCCGATCAGGCCCATGAAGCGGCCGCGCTGCCGGGGCGGCACGATGTCCGCGATGATCGCCTGGACGCCGATCATGAGTCCGCCGGCGCCGATGCCCTGGACCGCGCGGAACGCGATGAGTTGGTCCATGGACTGGGCGCGGCCCGCGAGCGCGGAGCCGATGACGAAGACGCCGATCGCGAACTGGAACACGCTCTTGCGGCCGAGGAGGTCGCCGAGTTTGCCGTAGACCGGCAGGCCGATGGTGGAGGTGAGGAGGTAGGCGGTGATCGCCCAGGACATCTTCTCCAGGCCGTGCAGTTCACCGACGATCTTGGGCAGCGCGGTGGCGACGATCATCTGGTCGAGCGCGGCGAGGAGCAGGGCGAGCATCAGCCCGAGGAAGACCAACCGTACGCGGCGCGGGCTGAGTCCGGCCTTGTCGAGGGGTGCGGGGTCGGGTGTCTCCGGGGGTGCCGGGGCCTGTTCGTCCTGCACCAGAGTCGTCCCGCCCACGTACCGCTCCCCTCGTCGCGCCTGCCGCACAATTCCCGCTTTGGGCGACAACTGTGAGCAAGCGTGACGAGTTACGGCGTACGCCCGGCTCGAACGGAGATCCACCCGAACCGGTGAGGGACGCTGTCAGGGCGTCAACGCGCCCTGGGGGCTTGGCCCTTGGGGTCTACTTCTCGACCTCGGTGGCGAGCTTGTCGAGGACCAGGTCGTAGATCCGGCCGAGGCCCTTGGGGGCGAAGGTGCGCTCGAAGAAGCCGCCGATGCCGGTGGCGCCGTTCCACGTGCTGGTCACGACGACGCGGGACTTGCCCTCGCCGGCCGGGGTGACCCGCCAGGTGGTGACCATGGTGGAGTTGCGGTCCTTCTCGACCAGTTCGCCGTCGGTCGGCTCACTGACCTCCAGGAGGCAGTCGCGGACGCGCTTGCTGGTGGCCTGGAGCTTCCAGTGGACGAGGGTGCCCTCGCCGTCGCCGCCCTCGCGCACCTCGTACTCGCTGAACTGCTCGGGCAGCAGCTTCGCGCGCGTGCCGGTGTAGTCGGCGAGGGCGTCGAACACCTTCTCCGCGTCGGCTGCGACGACCCGCTCGGTGGTGGCCTCGACCTGCGCCATTTCGTTCCTCCAGGACTTGCGTTCTCGGGGTCGGGGCAAGCCAACCACCCCCGCGCTCGGTGACCCAAATCGGGGTGCCCCAGGGCGTCGGAAGTGACAGGGAATGACACTTGCACAGTAATTCGAACAAGTGTTTCACTCGAGGGGCAGGCCTACCTAGGAGGCGTCATGCGCTGGGAGAACCTCACCCTGGAGTCCGACGGCCACAGCCGGACGGCCGACGTAGCGCTGTTCGGCGCGGACGCGGTGACCACTCGCACCTTCGACACACCCGAGTTCCGCGGGATCACCTTCCACGAGGTGCGGGCCCGCTCGATCATCAACCGGGTGCCCGGGGCCTCCCGCATGCCCTTCGAGTGGACGGTCAACCCGTACCGGGGCTGCTCCCACGCCTGCGTCTACTGCTTCGCCCGCAAGTCGCACAGCTATCTGGACCTCGACACCGGCCTCGGCTTCGACTCGCAGATCGTGGTCAAGGTGAACGCGCCGGAGCTGCTGCGCCGCCAGCTCGGCTCCCGGCGCTGGCTCGGCGAGCACATAGCGATGGGCACGAACGTGGACTGCTACCAGCGCGCGGAGGGCCGCTACCGGCTGATGCCGGGCATCCTGGGCGCCCTGCGCGACCACGCGAACCCCTTCTCGATCCTGACGAAGGGCACGCTGATCCTGCGCGACCTGGACCTCCTGGTGCAGGCCTCCGAGGTCACCGACGTCGGCATCTCCGTCTCGGTCGGCTTCACCGACCCGGCGCTGTGGCGCACGGTGGAGCCCGGCACGCCCTCCCCGGAGCGGCGCCTGGACGCCGTACGGACACTGACCGAGCACGGGATCGACGTCGGCGTCCTGATGGCCCCGGTGATCCCCTTCCTGAGCGACGACCCGGCCCAACTGCGCGCCACCGTAAGAGCGATAGCGGCCTCCGGGGCCACTTCGGTGACTCCCCTGGTGCTGCATCTGCGGCCCGGCGCCCGCGAGTGGTTCATGGCCTGGCTCGGGCAGCACCACCCGCATCTGGTGCGCCGTTACGAGCGGCTGTACGCGGAGGGCGCGTACGCCCCGAAGTGGTACCAGCGCCGGATCACCCGTCAGGTGCACGACCTGGCGCAGGAGTACGGCATCGGTCCCGCGCGCGCGGGGATGCCGCGCCGGATACCCGAACCGGCGGAGCCGGTGAGCGAGCCGACGCAGCTCTCGTTCATCTGAGGGCGTTCGAGCGCATCCGGCGGCCCAATTGGGTCAAGTATCGGCCGAACAGGTTCTTCCGCCCCGGCTTTTCGGGACTATGCGGCGAGGACCGACCGCGAGAACCGCGGTCCGCCACCTCTCCGTCCTGGGAGGACACATGAGAAAACGCGCAGCCGTACTGTGCGGCGCCGCCGTCGTCGTGGCCGGGACGGTCACCGCTCTCCCCGCCGACGCGAGCACCGCGCGTCCGACGACCGCCGTGCAGACCGCGAAGCTCAGCTGGAAGAGCTGCGCCACCACCGACTATCCGACGCTCCAGTGCGCGAGCGTCAAGGTGCCCCTCGACCACGCGAACCCGCACGGCAGGCAGATCACGCTCGCCCTGTCCCGGGTCCCGCACACCGCGAAGACGTACCAGGGCCCCCTGTTGGTCAACCCCGGCGGCCCCGGCGGCAGCGGACTGACCCTCGCGGGCTTCGTCGCGTCCTCGCTGCCCAAGGCGGTGGCGTCCCAGTACGACGTCATCGGCTTCGACCCGCGCGGCGTCGGCAAGAGCACTCCCGCCCTCGACTGCAAGCCCGGGTACTTCGACCCCGTGCGCCCCGACTCGGTGCCGACCACCCCGGCGCTGGAAAAGGCCAACCTCACGCGCGTGAAGGCCTTCGCGGCCGCCTGCGGCAAGAAGTACGCGAGCGTGCTGCCGTACATCGACACCATCAGCGCCGTGCGGGACATGGACTCGATCCGGGCGGCACTCGGCGCGAAGAAGATCAACTACTTCGGCTACTCGTACGGCACCTACCTGGGCGCCGTGTACGCGAAGCTCTACCCGGAGCGCGTACGCCGCCTGGTGCTGGACTCCATCGTCGATCCCACGGGTGTCTGGTACGACGACAACCTCGGCCAGGACTACGCCTTCAACGACCGCCAGCGGGCGTTCATGGAGTGGATCGCGAAGTACGACTCCACGTACAAGCTCGGCACGGACCCGGCCAGGATCGAGGCCAAGTGGTACGCGATGCGGAAGGCGCTGGCCAAGAAGCCGGCGGGCGGGAAGGTGGGCGCCTCCGAACTGGAGGACACCTTCATCCCGGGCGGGTACTACAACGGCTACTGGCCCTATCTCGCCGAGGCGTTCGCCGCGTACGTGAACGACAAGAACGCCGATCCGCTGGTCGAGGCGTACGACAACTTCGCCGCGATCGACGCCTCCGGGGACAACGGCTACAGCGTGTACACCTCGGTGCAGTGCCGTGACGCGTCCTGGCCGCGCGACTGGAACCAGTGGCGCAAGGACAACTGGGCGGTCTACGAGAAGGCGCCCTTCATGGCCTGGAACAACGCCTGGTACAACGCGCCGTGCGCGTACTGGCCGACGAAGTCCGAGCAGCCGATCAACATCGCCAACGGCAAGCTGCCTCCGGTGCTGCTCTTCCAGGCGACCAATGACGCGGCGACCCCGTACCAGGGCGGCGCGACGGTCCACCAACTCCTCGCCGACTCCAGCTTCGTGGTCGAGCAGGGCGGCGGGAACCACGGCATCACGCTGAGCGGGAACGCCTGCCTGGACAAGTACCTGGCGACGTATCTGACCAATGGCAAGGTGCCGCGCAGTGGCGGCGAGATCGACGCGGTGTGCCAGAAGACACCGGACCCGAAGCCGCTGACCACGGCGAAGTCGGCGACGAGCACGGCACACGGTTCGACGCTGCACGGCCTGCTGGGCTTCCGCGGCTGAGCACTCCCTGACGGCCCCTCGGGGGCGGGAATCCTCGTTGTCAGACCCATGGTCCACCATGGACGCATGAGTGAGCTGACGAGGATTCCCGCCCCCGACGGCGTCGCCCCCGCGACGGCCTACACGCACGTGGTCATGGGCACCGGCCGCTTCGTCGCGATCTCGGGCCAACTCGCCCTGGACGAGGACGGCAAGCCGGTGGGCGAGGACGATCCGGCCGCGCAGGCCCACCAGGTCTTCGAGAACCTCCGCCGCTGCCTGGCCGCGGCCGGGGCCACCTTCGACGACGTGGTCAAACTGACCTACTTCGTCACGGACATGGCATACATGCCGGCGATCCGCGCGGCCCGCGCCACCCACATACCCGACGACCGGCTCCCCGCCGCCTCCGCCGTACAGGTCGCCGCGCTGGTGCGGCCGGAGTTCCTGATGGAGATCGAGGCGTTCGCGGTGATCGGCGAATAATCGGGGGCCGGTCCGCGGCCGAGTCCTTAGGGTGCCGCCATGAACGACGCCGAGCCCCTGCGGATCCGCCCGATGGTCCTCGCCGACTGCGACCGTGTCTCCGAAATCCGCGTCCTGGGCTGGCAGTTCGCGTACCGGTGCCTCATGCCGCAGCCCTTCCTCGACGCCCTGAGCGCGAAGGACGACGCCGAGCGCCGCAGGGCCCACTTCGCGCAGGGCGACGGCAGCGTGGTGAACCTGGTGGCCACGCGGGGCACGGAGATCGTCGGCTGGGTGGCGTTCGGGCCCTACCGGGACGGCGAAGTCCGCGCCGGGGACGTCGAGTTGTACGCCCTGTACCTCGACCCGCGCCACCTGAACACCGGCGCCGGCCGGGCCCTGATGCGGGAGGCGCTACGGCGGTGCGCGGCCCTCGGTCACGACCGCGTGTACCTCTGGGTGGTCCGGGGCAACGCCCGCGCCCGTCGCTTCTACGAGCGGGCGGGCTTCCGGGCGGACGGCGCGGAGGAGCCGTACGAGGTGGCGGGGGTGCTGGTGCCCGAGCTGCGGTACGTCAGGGAGCTGACGCGGTGAGGTGGGCGTTGCCCGGGGCAAGGTCGCTCTCGACTACATCGACCACTTCGACGTCTCCCTCTGACGCGGCTCACCGCTGCCGCGGAATCCGCCCCAGCGCGTGTACCGCCGCCTCCGCCAGTGCCGGGTGGGCGAGGGCATCGTTCAGGACCGGTCTGGCGCGGGGGTCGCCCAGTTCGCCGAGGCCCTGGACGCAGGCGAGGGCCACGCGGCGGTACGGGTCATGCGGGCGCAGTCGGCGTCTCAGCGTGGTGATGAGGGCGGGGACGGACTCGGGGGCATGGAGGTCGGCCAGGAGCCGGACGGGGTGCAGGGCGTAGGCGACGCGGAGTTCGTTGGTGGCGAGGGCGGCCGCCGCGCGGGCGGTGCGGGGGTCGTCGAGGCGGGCCAGGGCGTACGCGGCGGAGGCGCAGCGCGGTGGGTCGCGGTGGTTGAGGAAGAGGACGAGGGACTCGAAGGCGCGCGGGTCGCCCGCTAGGCCCAGCCGGAACGCGGCCAACTCCCTTGCCCACAGCGGCCGGCCGGGGGCGGTGAGCACCTCGGCCAGTTCGTCGAGGTCGCCGGTCGACACGAGTTCCTCGTACGGCGCCGCCCCTCCCGACTCCTGCCGTAAGCGCTCCGTGACTGATCGCAACTCTTCGTCCATGAAACCGAGCCTATGGGGGTCGCGGGACAGACGGGACCTACATCACAAACTCCGGGGGCTGGCGCGCTCGTTACCCACCGGTTAAGCTCAGGTGAGCGAGTTACCCACTCGTGTATCTCCTTGCCGTGGCCTGGTGACGCAGCCGCGGTGAGTGCAGTCGGTTCGGTACCTCGTGTACCGCGGTACGACACGGCTTGGGACAGGGCCGGTCGGAACTCTCAACTCGCCGGGCGTGTGCGCTCGTTGCCCGGCTCCACCCGCACTCCTTCTCGCACCCCGTGCGCCCCTCGGCGTACGGCGCGCGCTCCCAGTCGTCACCCTCATTCCAGGAGTCCCGCGATGGCAGCTCCCCTGTCCGACGCTCCCCTGTCCCCGTTCAAGACCATTGCCGTCGTCGGTCTCGGCACGATGGGCACCGGTATCACCGAGGTCCTCGCCCGGGCCGGCCGCGAGGTCGTCGGCATCGACGTCAGCGAGGCGGCGACCGCCCACGCCGTCGCCGCCCTGGAGACCGCGACCGCCCACGCCGTGCGGCGCGGCCGACTGACCGAGCAGGAGCGCTCCGACGCCCTGGCCCGGGTCCGCACCTCCACGGACCTGAGCGCGGCGGCCGACGCCGACCTGGTCATCGAGGTGGCCCCGGAGTCGTACGAGATCAAGCACCAGATCTTCCGTGAGCTGGACGGGATCGTGCGCCCCGAGACGATTCTCGCGACCGGCACGAACGCCCTGTCCGTCACGCGGCTCGCCGCCGACTCGGCGCGGCCGGAGCGGGTGCTCGGGCTGCACTTCTTCAACCCCGCGCCAGCGATGAAGCTGGTCGAGGTCGTCTCCTCGGTGCTGACCGCGCCCGCCGCCGTCGCCGCCGTCACGGACCTCGCGATCGAACTGGGCAAGGAGCCCGTCGCGGTCGGCGACCGGCCCGGGTTCGTCGCGGACGGGCTGCTGTTCGGCTACCTCAACCAGGCGGCCGCGATGTACGAGGCGAAGTACGCCTCCCGCGAGGACATCGACGCGGCGATGAGGCTCGGCTGCGGACTCCCCATGGGCCCGCTCGCACTGCTCGACCTGATCGGCATCGACACCGCGCGCACGGTCCTGGAGGCCATGTACTCCGAGTCGCACGACCGCCTGCACGCCCCCGCGCCGATCCTCAAGCAGCTCAGCGAGGCGGGCCTGACCGGCCGTAAGACAGGTCGCGGCTTCTACTCCTACGAGGCCGAGGGCAGCGCGACGGTCGTGCGGGACGCACTGACCCCGCCGGAGGGCGCGCGGCTCACCCCGGGCCGCACGGTCCGCTCGGTGGGGGTCGCCGGTTCCGGGACCATGGCGTCCGGTATCGCCGAGGTCTTCGCCAAGGCCGGGTACGACGTGGTGCTCGCCGCCCGCAGCGAGGAGAAGGCGCAGTTCGCCAAGTCCCGTATCGGGAAGTCGCTCTCGCGCTCCGTCGACCGGGGGCGGATGACCGCCGAGGCCGCCGCGCAGACCCTGGAGCGGATCACTCCGGCAGGTTCCTACGACGCGTTCGCGGAGGTCGACCTGGCCGTCGAGGCGGTCGCCGAGGACCTGGAGATCAAGCAGCAGCTCTTCACGACGCTGGACAAGGTCTGCAAGCCGGGGGCGGTCCTGGGCACCACGACCTCGTCGCTGCCGGTCGTCGCGTGCGCCCGCGCCACCTCGCGTCCGCAGGACGTGATCGGCATGCACTTCTTCAACCCCGCACCGGCGATGAAGCTGGTCGAGGTCGTCCGTACGGTGTTGACGGACGCCGACGTCCACTCAACGGTTCACGAGGTCTGCGTCAAGATCAAGAAGCACGCGGTCGACTGTGGTGACCGGGCCGGCTTCATCGTCAACGCCCTGCTGTTCCCGTACCTCAACAACGCGATCAAGATGGTGCAGGAGCACTATGCGTCCCTTGACGACATCGACGCGGCGATGAAGCTGGGCGGCGGCTACCCGATGGGCCCCTTCGAGCTGCTGGACGTCGTCGGGCTCGACGTCTCCCTGGCGATCGAAAAGGTCCTGCACCGCGAGTTCCGCGACCCGGGGCTGGCTCCGGCACCGCTTCTGGAGCACCTGGTGGCCGCGGGCTGCCTCGGCCGCAAGACGGGCCGCGGCTTCCGCGAATATGCCCGCCGCTGAGCGTCCGGGCGACTGGTTCGGGGACGACGAGCACGGGGACGGGGACTGGGGCGGGCTGCTCGGTTCCACCGGAGAACCCCTGCCCATGGCGGGCGGGGGAAACCCCCGACGTGCGCGCCACGCTGCGCACATGCAGTACGTTCGGGGCATGCCCCAGCCCGCCAAGCCCGCCCGTACAGCAGCCACGCCCGACGCACCGGAGAGTGCCGCGGGCAGTCGCGCCGCCGCCCAACGCCTCAAGATGCGGCGCGAACTGGCGGCGGCCGCGATGGAGCTGTTCGCGACCAAGGGGTACGAGGCGACCACCGTCGACGAGATCGCGGCGGCGGCCGGGGTCGCGCGCCGGACCTTCTTCCGCCACTTCCGCTCCAAGGAAGAGGCGATCTTCCCGGACCACGACGACACGTTGATCCGGGCCGAGGCGGTACTCAATGCCGCCCCCGCGCACGAGCACCCGCTCGACACGGTGTGCCGGGGCATCAAGGAGGTCATGCGCATGTACGCGGCGCAGCCGGAGATCTCGGTCGCGCGCTACAAGCTGACGCGCGAGGTGCCCACCCTGCGCGAGGCGGAGATCGCGTCGGTGGCCCGCTACGAGCGGCTGTTCACGCGCTATCTGCTGGGCCACTTCGACGAGCACGCGCACGACGACGACGCCAACGACGACCCGCTGCTCGCCGAGGTCGCCGCCTCGGCGGTGGTCACCGCCCACAACCACGTGCTGCGGCGCTGGCTGCGGGCCGGCGGCCAGGGCGACGTGGAGGCACAGCTCGACCACGCCTTCGGGATCGTACGGAAGACGTTCGGCAGCGGCATCGGCGCCGGCCGCACCACGACCCCCAAGCCGGCCACGGCGATGGTGCACCAGCAGGGCGAGGTCCTGGTGACGGTCGCCCGCACCGACGCCCCGCTGGACGAGGTCATGCGCACCATCGAAGAGGCACTGAGGGACCGCTGACCCGCTCCCCCCGTGTGATGACGGCCACCCTCCGGGGTGGCCGTTTTGGCATGTCAGAGCCCCTTTTCACGCACCTTTCAGACCCCGTTCGATCGATCATCGCTCATTTGTTACGTAAAGATTTCACCTGAGAGCGATTCATGGCACTCGGTGCCTTGCGGGGTGACACGCAGTGTCATACGTTGAAGGTGTCCGGGCGGCCGGCGTGCAGAGACCTTTCGTACGTCGGCTGTCCCCGCAACCCACCACTGGGCTGCGCGCCCGGACGCCTGCGTCACAGGCACCCTCCCGCGCCACAAAGCGCTGCCGAAGCACCACCCGCCGAACCGACGGCACTTCTCCACCCACCCTCAGCAGCAGCACCGACGTAACCATCGGCGCCCCTCCCTCAGGGCGCACTTCGCCGGAGGCAACACCGTGACCGTGAAGGACATCCTCGCCGCGATCCAGTCGCCGGACTCGACTCCGGCCGACTTCGCCGCCCTGCCGCTCCCCGAGTCGTACCGCGCGATCACCGTGCACAAGGACGAGACGGACATGTTCGCGGGCCTCGCCACCCGCGACAAGGACCCCCGCAAGTCGATCCACCTGGACGACGTCCCGGTGCCCGAACTCGGCCCGGGCGAAGCCCTGGTGGCCGTCATGGCGTCGAGCGTCAACTACAACTCCGTGTGGACCTCGATCTTCGAGCCGCTGTCGACCTTCGGCTTCCTGGAGCGCTACGGCAAGCTCAGCGAGCTGACCAAGCGGCACGACCTGCCGTACCACGTCATCGGCTCCGACCTCGCGGGCGTCGTCCTGCGCACCGGCCCGGGCGTCAACGCCTGGAAGCCCGGTGACGAGGTCGTCGCGCACTGCCTGTCCGTCGAGCTGGAGTCGAGCGACGGCCACAACGACACGATGCTCGACCCCGAGCAGCGCATCTGGGGCTTCGAGACCAACTTCGGCGGGCTCGCCGAGATCGCGCTCGTCAAGTCCAACCAGTTGATGCCCAAGCCGGACCACCTCTCGTGGGAGGAGGCCGCCGCACCCGGACTGGTCAACTCCACCGCCTACCGGCAGTTGGTCTCCCGCAACGGCGCCGGCATGAAGCAGGGCGACAACGTCCTCATCTGGGGCGCGAGCGGCGGACTCGGCTCGTACGCCACGCAGTTCGCGCTCGCGGGCGGCGCCAACCCGATCTGTGTCGTGTCCTCGCCCCAGAAGGCGGACATCTGCCGGGCGATGGGCGCCGAGGCGATCATCGACCGCAACGCCGAGGACTACCGGTTCTGGAAGGACGAGCACAACCAGGACCCGCGCGAGTGGAAGCGGTTCGGGAAGCGGATCCGTGAGCTCACCGGCGGCGAGGACGTGGATATCGTCTTCGAGCACCCGGGCCGCGAGACCTTCGGCGCAAGCGTTTACGTCACCCGCAAGGGCGGCACGATCGTCACCTGCGCCTCGACCTCCGGGTTCAACCACGAGTACGACAACCGCTACCTGTGGATGTCCCTGAAGCGGATCATCGGCTCGCACTTCGCCAACTACCGCGAGGCCTGGGAGGCCAACCGCCTGGTCGCGAAGGGCAAGATCCACCCGACGCTCTCCAAGGTGTACTCCCTGGAGGAGACCGGCCAGGCCGCCTACGACGTCCACCGCAACCTCCACCAGGGCAAGGTCGGCGTCCTGTGCCTCGCCCCCGAGGAGGGCCTCGGTGTGCGCGACGAGGAGAAGCGCGCCCAGCACATCGACGCGATCAACCGCTTCCGGAACATCTGAGGTCCGCTGATGACTGAGCGCCAGAAAGACCGGCCGTGGCTCATGCGCACGTACGCCGGTCACTCCACGGCAGAGGCGTCCAACGAGTTGTACCGGCGCAACCTCGCCAAGGGCCAGACCGGTCTGTCGGTCGCGTTCGACCTGCCGACGCAGACCGGCTACGACTCCGACCACATCCTCGCCCGCGGCGAGGTCGGCCGGGTCGGCGTGCCGGTGGCCCACGTCGGTGACATGCGCCGGCTGTTCCAGGACATCCCCCTGGACCAGATGAACACCTCGATGACGATCAACGCCACCGCCATGTGGCTGCTGGCGCTCTATCAGGTCGTCGCCGAGGAGCAGGGCGTCGACATCACCCAGCTCCAGGGGACGACCCAGAACGACATCGTCAAGGAGTACCTGTCGCGGGGCACGCACGTGTTCCCGCCGGTGCCCTCGCTCCGGCTGACGACCGACATGATCTGCTACACGGTCAACCACATCCCCAAGTGGAACCCGATCAACATCTGCAGCTACCACCTCCAGGAGGCCGGGGCCACCCCGGTCCAGGAGATCGCGTACGCCATGTCCACCGCGATCGCCGTCCTGGACGCGGTGTTCGCCTCCGGTCAGATCCCCGAGGACCGCAGGGGCGATGTCGTCGCCCGTATCTCCTTCTTCGTGAACGCGGGCGTCCGCTTCATCGAGGAGATGTGCAAGATGCGCGCCTTCGGCCGCATCTGGGACGAGATCACGCGCGAGCGCTACGGCATCGAGAACCCGAAGCAGCGCCGGTTCCGCTACGGCGTCCAGGTCAACTCGCTGGGCCTGACGGAGGCGCAGCCGGAGAACAACGTCCAGCGGATCGTGCTGGAGATGCTGGCCGTGACGCTGTCGAAGGACGCACGCGCGCGTGCCGTTCAACTCCCGGCGTGGAACGAGGCGTTGGGGCTCCCCCGGCCCTGGGACCAGCAGTGGTCGCTGCGTATGCAACAGGTGCTGGCGTACGAGAGCGACCTCTTGGAGTACGCGGACATCTTCGAGGGCTCGCACGTCATCGAGGCGAAGGTGGCCTCCCTGGTCGAGGAGTCCCTCGCCGAGATCGACCGCATCGAGGAGATGGGCGGCGCGATGGCCGCCGTCGAGTCGGGCTACCTGAAGTCGCAGCTCGTGTCCTCGCACGCCGAGCGGCGGGGCCGTATCGAGTCCGGTCGGGAGAAGATCGTCGGCGTCAACATTTTCAACACGACCGAGCCCAATCCGCTCACCGCCGACCTCGACACCGCGATCCAGACGGTCGACCCGGCCGTCGAGGCGCGGGTCGTCGAGGCGTTGCGGCGGTGGCGGGACACGCGCTACCAGCCGCCGTTCAACCACCCGCGCCCGTGCAAGGCGCTGGAGCGGCTGAAGGAGGCCGCCAAGGGCACCGACAACCTCATGGAGGCCACCCTGGAGTGCGCACGCGCCGGTGTCACGACCGGTGAGTGGGCCGGGGCCCTGCGGGAGGTGTTCGGCGAGTTCCGGGCGCCCACGGGCGTCTCGTCGGCGCCGGTGGCGGTGCCCGCCGAGGAGGGCTCGGCGATGGCCGGGGTACGCCGCAAGGTGGATGTGACGGCGCGCGAGATGGGCGTCGGCAAGCTGCGCTTCCTGGTCGGCAAGCCGGGTCTGGACGGGCACTCCAACGGCGCCGAGCAGATCGCCGTACGCGCGCGTGACGCCGGCTTCGAGGTGGTGTACCAGGGGATCCGGCTCACCCCGGAGCAGATCGTGGACGCGGCCCTCGCGGAGGACGTGCACGCGGTCGGTCTGTCGATCCTGTCCGGCTCGCACGCGCAGTTGGTGCCGGACGTGCTCGATCGGCTCCGTGTGGCCGGTGCCACAGACATACCTGTCATCGCCGGTGGGATCATCCCCAATGGGGACGCCGAACAACTCCGGGAAGCCGGAGTCGCCGCGGTCTTCACCCCGAAGGACTTCGACATCACCGGAATCATCGGCCGCATCGTCGACGAGATCCGCAAAGCGAACAAGCTCGACCCCCTGCTCGACCCCTTGGAGGTCCCCGCATGACCCAGCCCGCCCCCGTCAACCGGCTTCGTCCACGGCGCTCCTGTCTCGCGGTCCCGGGCAGCAACCCGCGCTTCCTGGAGAAGGCGCAGGGCCTCCCGGCCGACCAGGTCTTCCTGGACCTGGAGGACGCGTGCGCGCCGCTCGCCAAGCCCGAGGCGCGGCACACCATCGTCAAGTTCCTCAACGAGGGCGACTGGACGGGCAAGACGCGGGTCGTGCGCGTCAACGACTGGACGACCGAGTGGACGTACCGCGATGTCGTGACCGTGGTCGAGGGTGCGGGCCAGAACCTCGACTGCATCATGCTGCCGAAGGTGCAGACGGCCCAGCAGGTCGTCGCCCTGGACCTGCTGCTCACGCAGATCGAGAAGACGATGGGCTTCGAGGTCGGCAAGATCGGCATCGAGGCGCAGATCGAGAACGCGCAGGGTCTCAACAACGTCAACGAGATCGCGACGGCCTCCCAGCGCGTCGAGACGATCATCTTCGGACCCGCCGACTTCATGGCGTCGATCAACATGAAGTCCCTTGTGGTGGGCGAGCAGCCGCCCGGCTACCCGGCGGACGCCTACCACTACATCCTGATGAAGATCCTGATGGCCGCCCGCGCCAACAACCTCCAGGCGATCGACGGCCCTTACCTCCAGATCCGCAACCTCGACGGCTACCGCGCGGTCGCCCAGCGGGCCGCCGCGCTCGGTTTCGACGGCAAGTGGGTGCTGCACCCGGGCCAGGTCGAGGCGTCCAACGAGATCTTCTCGCCGTCCCAGGAGGACTTCGACCACGCCGAGTTGATCCTGGACGCGTACGACTTCTACACGTCCGAGGCCGGCGGCAAGAAGGGCTCGGCGATGCTCGGCGACGAGATGATCGACGAGGCCAGCCGCAAGATGGCGCTCGTCATCTCGGGCAAGGGCCGGGCCGCCGGTATGGAGCGCACGTCCAAGTTCGAAGCGCCGGAGGCCTGAGCACCATGCAATTCGGACGCACCTACGAGGAGTTCGAGGTCGGCGCGGTCTACAAGCACTGGCCCGGGAAGACCGTCACGGAGTACGACGACCACCTCTTCTGTCTCCTGACGATGAACCACCACCCGCTCCACATGGACGCCAACTACGCCGAGAACACGACGGACTTCGGCAAGAACGTCGTGGTCGGCAACTACATCTACTCGCTGCTCCTGGGCATGTCCGTGCCGGACGTGTCGGGCAAGGCGATCGCCAACCTGGAGATCGAGTCGCTGAAGCACGTGGCGCCGACCTTCCACGGGGACACGATCTACGGCGAGACGACGGTCCTCGACAAGACGCCCTCCAGGTCGAAGAACGACCGCGGGATCGTGTACGTCGAGACCAAGGGCTACAAGCAGGACGGCACGCTGGTCTGCGTGTTCCGCCGCAAGGTGATGGTGCCGACCGAGACGTACATCAAGGAGCGCGGCGGCGAGCAGCCCGGCCGCCCCCAGCTCGAGGAGCAGGAGAAGTAGCCATGGCGCGACTCGCCCAGACCGCCGGTCTCACGGACGTCCAGCGGGAAATCCTGTCCACCGTCCGGGACTTCGTGGACAAGGAGATCCTCCCGGTCGCCACCGAGCTGGAGCACCGCGACGAGTATCCGCAGCAGATCGTCGACGGGCTCAAGGAGTTGGGCCTGTTCGGCCTGATGATCCCGGAGGAGTACGGCGGCCTGGGCGAGTCCCTGTTGACGTACGCCCTGTGTGTCGAGGAGATCGCGCGCGGGTGGATGTCCGTGTCCGGGATCATCAACACCCACTTCATCGTGGCCTACATGCTCAAGCAGCACGGCACGCAGGAGCAGAAGGACCACTTCCTGCCGCGCATGGCGGCCGGTGACATCCGGGGCGCGTTCTCGATGTCGGAGCCGGCGCTCGGTTCGGACGTCTCGGCGATCACGTCGAAGGCGGTGAAGGACGGTGACGAATACGTCCTGACCGGCCAGAAGATGTGGCTGACGAACGGCGGGACGTCGTCACTCGTCGCCGTACTCGTGCGAAGTGACGAAGGACACCCGGAGGGCACCGCGCCCCACAAGTCGATGACGACCTTCCTGGTCGAGAAGGAGCCCGGCTTCGGTGAGGTCCGGCCCGGTCTCACCATCCCCGGGAAGATCGACAAGATGGGCTACAAGGGCGTCGACACCACCGAGTTGATCATGGACGGTCTGCGCATTCCGGCCGATCGCGTGCTCGGCGGCGAGACCGGCCGAGGTTTTTACCAAATGATGGACGGAGTCGAGGTCGGCCGCGTCAACGTGGCCGCGCGTGGCTGCGGAGTCGCTCAGCGTGCCTTCGAGCTGGGCGTCTCGTACGCGCAGCAGCGTCACACCTTCGGGAAGCCCATCGCCCAGCACCAGGCGATCCAGTTCAAGCTCGCGGAGATGGCCACCAAGGTCGAGGCCGCCCATGCGATGATGGTGAATGCGGCACGCAAAAAGGACTCCGGCGAACGAAACGACCTTGAGGCAGGGATGGCGAAGTACCTCGCCTCCGAGTACTGCAAGGAGGTCGTCGAGGACGCCTTCCGGATCCACGGCGGGTACGGCTTCTCCAAGGAGTACGAGATCGAACGCCTTTACCGCGAGGCGCCGATGCTGTTGATCGGCGAAGGTACCGCCGAAATCCAGAAAATGATCATCGGGCGCAGGTTGCTCGAAGAGTATCGATTCCAGGGCTGATTGTCCGTTTCGGGGTGTTTTCATCGAGAAGAAGATCACACCCCGTCAACGCTCTTCAGCCGCCGACTCGGCTTCCTGGCTTGCCCAGTTGTGGCCCGCGACCGGTACGATCCCGGGAAAGCCGCCGTCCCCCGTTACAGCGCGGCATCATCCGCTACGAAGGTCATCCATGCCCCACAGCCAAACCTCTGCACCACGCGACAGCCTGGCAGGCGTACGCCTCGCGCGCGGAGCATCGCCGTGGCTCCTGCCGACCGTCGCCACCGCAGCCCTCAGCCTGGTACGTGCGCGCAAGTCCGGCGCCGCCAAGGTCGTGGCCGTACCCGCCACCGCGCTCGCGGCGGGCATGCTGTGGTTCTTCCGCGACCCCGAGCGCGAGATCACCCAGGGCCGGGTCATCTCGCCCGCCGACGGTGTGGTGCAGAGCATCATGCCGTGGAAGGACGGTCGCACCCGCGTCGCCATCTTCATGAGCCCGTTGAACGTCCACGTCAACCGCGCGCCGCTCTCCGGCACGGTGACGTCGGTCGAGCACATCCCGGGTGGATTCGTTCCGGCGTTCAACAAGGAGAGCGAGAACAACGAGCGGGTCGTCTGGCACTTCGACACCGAGCTCGGTGACATCGAGATGATCCAGATCGCCGGCGCCGTCGCCCGCCGCATCGTCCCCTACGTCCCGCAGGGCACGAAGGTCGAGCAGGGCGAGCGCATCGGACTGATCCGCTTCGGTTCGCGTGTCGACATCTACCTCCCCGAGGGTGTCGAGGTGGACGTGGAGGTCGGTCAGAAGACGGTGGCTGGGGTGACTCGCATTGACCGTGGTTGATCCGGAGACACAGACGGGCTGGGTGCCCGCGGCCGACGAGGTGGACGACGAGGAGGAGATGCCTCTTTCTCTCCGCCTCTCAATAGCGGACACCCTCACCCTCGGCAACGCCACCTGCGGCTTCATGGCGGTGTACTTCACCACCACCGGCATCCTGATCCCGCATCTGACGGGCAACGACGAGTCGACCGGCATGGCCCGCCACAGCGCGGCCACCGCGGTCATCCTGATGCTGTGCGCGGCGGTCTTCGACCTCTTCGACGGCCTCGTCGCCCGCAAGCTGCGCTCCTCCCCCATGGGCGCGGAGCTGGACAACCTGTCGGACCTGATCAGCTTCGGCCTCGCGCCGGCGTACTTCGTCCTCGTCTACGGCATGGTCGCGGACGACGCGCACCAGAGAGTGGCCGCGGTCGGAGCGATCGTGGTGCTGCTGGCCGTGGTGCTGAGACTCGCGCGCTTCTCGTGCGTGACACCACCGAACGGCATGTTCCAGGGCATGCCCTCCCCGTTCGGTGCGCTGACGGTGGTCTCGATCGTGCTGCTCGAACTGCCCTTCGCGGCAACGCTCATGGCGATCCTCGGCACCGCCTGGCTGATGGTGAGCCGGGTCGAGTACCCGAAGCCGCGCGGTCGCCTCGCGGTGGCGATGCTGGCCTGGATCGTCCTGTCGATGGGCCTGCTGGCATCCTGGGCGTTCGACGCCCCGGGCGGTCAGCTGCTCCTCCAGACGGGCTGCGCGCTCCAGTTGGTCATGGGCGCGGTGATCCCGCTGTTCGCGACGGCCCGCCGGGTGAACAACTTCCGCGGCAACCGGCGCGAGGCGCGAGCGGCGCAGTTGCCGTAGCGGTCGTAGAACGCGCGTTGTAGTACGACACGAAGGGCCCCGAGCCGCTTGGCTCGGGGCCCTTCGACGTGCTTGCGGATCGGGAAGAGCCGGGGCTCAGACCAGGAAGTCCCGCGCGATGTTCTCCGCGACCCGTTCCAGGATCGGGCCCGCGTCCGCGATGCACTTGACGACGTCCGGTTCGACGGCCGTGAGCGGGTAGGCGCGGCGGATGCCCGCGTGGCCGAGTGACTGCGGGGGCAGGGCGAGGCGGCCGCAGACGGCGACGACCTCCTTGCCCTCGGCGCGGGCCGCCGCGGCGACGCCTGCGGGGGCCTTGCCGTGCAGGGTCTGTTCGTCGAGGGAGCCCTCGCCGGTGATGACGAGGGTGGCGCCCTCCAGGGCGGAGGCGAAGCCGAGGACGTCGAGCATGACCTCGATGCCCGGGCGGAAGCGGGCGCCGAGCAGGAGCGCGCCGTAGCCGATGCCGCCCGCCGCGCCGGCGCCGGGTGCGGAGGCGTACTCGGCGGCCTTGGCCCCGATCGACTCCTCCAGGATCTTCGCGTAGTGGCTCAGGGCCTCGTCGAGGGCGTCCACGTCGTCGGGGGCGGCGCCCTTCTGGGGGCCGTAGACCGCGGGGGCGCCCTTGGGGCCGGTGAGCGGGTTGTCGACGTCGCTCGCCAGGACGAGTTCGACGGACTTCAGGCGCGGGTCGAGGCCGGTGAGGTCGGCCGAGGCGAGGTCGATCAGGCCGCCGCCGCCCGGGGACACCGGTTCGCCGTCCGCGTCCAGGAAGCGGGCACCGAGCGCGGAGAGCATGCCCGCGCCGCCGTCGGTCGTGGCGCTGCCGCCGACGCCGAACACGATCGTCCGGGCACCCGCGTCCAGGGCGGCCCGCAGCAGTTCACCGGAGCCGTACGTCGAGGAGGTGAGCGGGGCGAAGACGCCCTTGGGCAGTCTCTGCAGGCCGCTCGCCTCGGCCATCTCCACGACGGCCGTGTCGCCGCGCACCGCGAAGGCCGCGGTGATCTCGTCGCCGAGAGGTCCGGCGACCCGTATCTCGCGCCGCTCGAAGCCCGCCGCGACGGCCGCGTCCACCGTGCCGTCGCCGCCGTCCGCGACCGGCATCGCCGCGACCTCCAGATCGGGTACGACCCGGCGCAGCCCGGCCGTCACCCGCTCGGCGACCTGCACGGCCGTCAGCGACCCCTTGAACTTGTCCGCGGCGATGAGCACCCTGTGGGTGCCCCTCTGTGCAGCGTCCGCCACCTTGCGTTCCCCTTGCTCTACGGGCCCCCACACACTTCAGGGCCAGTCGCGCCGCTGCGACCTTAACCGGCCGACGCCCCCGCCGTCATGCCCCGCCCGAACGCTGGGACCGGGCTGAGCGTCCCCTGTGCCACTGCCCCGCCTGGAATCGGGTACACCGGAAACATGACCCCAGTGCGTACGGAGCTGCCGCTCGCGGACCGCGTCCTCGGGGGCTGGCTCGGCCGGATCGCGGGCAACATGCTCGGCAAGCCGGTCGAGCAGGGTGACCTGTGGACGCGCGACCGTATCGACCGCTATCTGCGGCGGGCCGGCGCCCTGCCGCTGACCGACTATCTGCCGGAGCCGGCCGACGAGGACGACGGCTTCGAGCTGCGCCCCGAGTGGCAGCGGTGCGTGCGCGGCCGGATCCACGGCAGCTGCCGTGACGACGACGTCGACTACGCCGTCCTCGGCCTCGACCTGCTGGAGACCCACGGCTTCGGCTTCAGCACCGAGCAGGTCGGCGAACTGTGGCTGCGGAGACTGCCGTATCTCCAGACGTACACGGCCGAGCGGGCCGCCTACCGCAATCTCGCGAACGGACTCAAACCGCCGCTGACGGCCACGCACGACAACCCGTACCAGGAGTGGATCGGCGCACTCATCCGCGCCGACATCCACGGCTGGACCAGCCCGGGCGCTCCTCGTCGCGCGGCCCAACTGGCCCGCCGGGACGCCGTGTTGTCGCATTCCGGGAACGGTGTCTACGGCGCGATGTGGGCCGCCGCGCTGATCTCGGCGGCGTTCACCGCGCCGACCGTGCGGCAGGCGCTGGACACGGCGCTGACCGTGATCCCGGCGGGCTGCCGTCTCGCGCGGACCGTGCGCCGGGTGCTCACGCTGCACGAGACCCGGATGAGCTGGGAGGACACGCTCACCACGCTGTCGGAGGAGACGGCGGGGCTCGGCTGGATCCACACGGTCCCGAACGCGGCCGTCCTCACCGCCGGACTCCTGTACGGCGACGGGGACTTCACCCGCACCATCACGCTCACCGTGCGCGGCGGCCTGGACACCGACTCGAACGGCGCGACCGCCGGTTCGGTCGCCGGGGTGCTGACCGGCGCGGACGCGATCCCGGGCCAGTGGAAGGACCCCCTGGAGGACACCGTGCGCAGTGCTGTGTTCGGGTTCGACGGGGTGCGGATCAGTGAACTGGCCGCGCGGACCGTGCAGTTGGCGGAGGCCGCCGAGGTCTAGACGGCGCCCTGCGCGATGAGGCTCCGGGCGCAGTCGAGGACGGCCTCCCTCGCGGGGCGCGGTTCCCAGCCGAGGACGCGGCGGGCCTTCTCGGTGCTGTGGCGGTTGCGGCGGCCGAGCGCGGGGGTGATCTCGCGCAGCGACGGGTCCCGGAAGCGGGCGGCGAGGCGGACGGCGAAGTCCGGGAGGCGGCGCGTGGAGACGGTACGGCCGTGCTCGCCGAGGCCCTCGCGCAGGGCGCGGGCGATGTCCTCCATCCACACGAACTCCCCGGTGGCCAGGAAGCGTTGACCGGCTGCCGCCGGTGAGGTCATCGCCCGGAGGTGGACGTCGACCAGGTCGCGGACGTCCACGACCTCGAGGCCGATGCGCGGGACGCCGGGCATCTTCCCGCTCACCATGCGCGCGATGATGCCGACGGAGCCCAGGTTCGCGGTGGTGAGGACCGGCCCGAAGACGGCGCCGGGGAGCACGGTCGTCAGCTCGGTGGGACCGTCGTAGCCGCTCATGAAGTCCCATGCGGCGCGCTCGGCGAGGGTCTTCGAGCGGCGGTAGGGGATCAGGGTCGGGTCGTCCGGATCGGTCCACAGCTCCTCGTCGGTGACGCCTTCGGAGGCGTACGACGAAGGGCTCGCGGTGTTCGCGGCCGAGGTCAGCACCACGCGTCGTACGCCCGCCCCGGTGGCCGCGCGCAGGACGCGCAGGGCGCCGTCGCGGGCCGCCGCGATCAGGGCCTCGGGGTCGTCCGAGGCGGCGCCGAGAGGGGAGGCGACGTGCAGGACGAAGTCGACGCCCTTGAGCGCGGCGTCCCAGCCCTCGTCGGCGGTGAGGTCGGCGACGGCGAAGCTCAGCCGTCCCGCGGGGTCGACGACGGTCGCGACGGCGTCGGTGACCGCGCGCTCCCTGCCCGGGGCGCGGACGGTCGTACGGACGTCGTAGCCGCGGCGCAGCAGTTCGGCGATGCACCAGCCGGCGATGTAGCCGCTGCCTCCGGTGACCAGGACGAGTTCGGGCATGACGGTGCTCCCTGCGGTGTCGGACGGGGGTGTGCCAGAATGGAGAGCGAAACGGAGGCCCCTCCGGTACATTCACCAACGTACCGGAGGGCCCTCCGCTTAGCAATCCGAGACCGGACGGACGACCTGCACCCGTGAACCCGAAACCGACCCGCCGCGACGCCCTCGACAACCGGGAGCGCATCCTGGCCGTCGCCCGCGCGGCGATCGCGGAGTCGAGCACCGTCTCCCTGACCGCGATCGCCAAGGAGGCGGGCGTCGGCATCGGGACGCTGTACCGGCACTTCCCCACCCGGGAGGCGCTGATCCTGGAGCTGTACCGGCACGACATACAGCACCTGATCGACCGCGCGCCCGTGCTCCTCGCGGAGCAGCCGCCGCTGGTGGCGCTACGGCGCTGGTTCGACGAGGTCGCCCACTACGGGCGGCTCAAGTACGGCGTCGCCGAGGTGATCCACGCGGCGACCGACGGGGGCGCCGACGACGAGTACCTCGCGCCCTTCGTGGCGGCGATCGACGTACTCCTGAAGGCCGGGGCCGCCGACGGCTCGCTCAAGCCGGACGTCGACCCGGAGGACGTGCTGCTCCAGCTCAGCGTGCTGTGGCGGATCGATCCGGCGCGGCCGGGCGCGGCGGCGCGGGCCGGACGGATCCTCGACCTCATCGTGGACGGGCTGCGGACGCCGCAGCCGTGACCGACGGGTCCGCGAACGCCTCCGCCGTCACACCGAACGCCCGCAGCACCACCCGGTCCCGCAGCCCGTCCGGCAGGAACCGCAGCAGGGCGAGGGCGCGGGCGTCCCGGCCGGTGGTGGTGAGGGTCGCGGGACGGCGGGCGGTCAGCGCGCGGACGACGGCGTCGACGGCCGGGGCGACCGGCCCGAGCGGCTGCCGGGCGGCCGTCGTGGCTACGGCGTCCAGGGCGCGGGCGTAGTGCTGCTGGGTCTTGGCCGAGCCCGCCCGGCCCAGGTCCGCGCTCGCCCTGTCCGCCGTGGCGAAGATCGGGGTGTCCATGGCGCCGGGTTCGACGAGGGTGACCTCGACGCCCTGGTGGCGGAGTTCCGCGCGCAGGGAGTGGCTGAGCGCGGCGAGGGCCGCCTTGGAGGCGGCGATCGGGCCGAAGAACGGCAGCGGGACGCGGGCCGATACGGCGCCGATGTTCACGATCCGGCCGCCGGACGCCCGGAGCGCTGGCAGGAAGGCGCGGATCACCGTCGTCTGGCCGATCACGTTGACCTCGAACTGGCGGCGCCATGCCTCGGCGGGCGTCAGCTCGACGGGGCCCTGGCCCATGATCGCGGCGCTGTTCACGAGCCCGTCCAGACGGGGACCGACCTGCTCGGCCGCGGCGAACACGGAGTCCTCGTCGGTCAGTTCGAGGTGGACGGGGGTGAAGCCGGCGTCCCGCAGCGCGTCCGCGTCCGCGGGTCGGCGGTGGGTGGCGTACACGGTCCAGCCGTCGGCGTGCAGGGCGCGCGCCACGGCGGAGCCGACGCCGCCGGTGGCGCCGGTGACCAGGACGGTGCGGGGAGAGGGCAGGGACTGCTCAGCCACAAGGGCCGCCTTTCACAAGGGAGTTCGGATCACCGTGGGGTCCGGTGTCTCCCCCACCCTGCGCCGGGCGGCCGCCCACTTGAAGAGTGCAGAATTTACTGGTGCCCGCAACACCACCACCACCAGAGTCCGGGGATCACGGCCGCAAGGCCCTCGCCGCCTTCCTGCGGTCCCGCCGTGAGCGCGCCGACCCGGCGGAGACGGGGCTGCCACCCGGTGGCCGCCGGCGCACCCCGGGCCTGCGCCGTGAAGAGGTCTCGCTGCTCTCCGGGGTGAGCCTCACCTGGTACACCTGGCTGGAACAGGGCCGGGACATCAACGTCTCCCCGCAGATCCTGCTCGCGCTGACCCGCGCGCTGCAGTTGGACGACGTGGAGCGCGCGCACCTGTTCCGGCTGGCGGGCAGGACCGCGCCCGAGCCGGCCGAGCGGTCCCTCCAAGTGCCGGACGCGGTACGGGCGTTCCTGGACACGCTGATGCCCCACCCCGCCTTCGTCATCGACCGCTGCTTCGACGTCCTGGCCTGGAACCGGGCCCAGGAGGTCATGCTCGGCCCCGCCCTCCTCGACCGGCCGCGCCGCGAACTCAACAGCGCCTGGCTGCTGTTCAGGGAACCCGGCATCCGCGCCCTGATGCCCGAGTGGGAGGCGGAGACGGAGTGGATGGCGGGCCTGCTGCGGCAGCAGGCGGCGTACGAACTGGACAACCCGCGCTTCACGGAGCTGATCGACGAACTGACCGCCACCAGCCCGCACTTCGCGCGTCTGTGGGAGGCACACGAAGTGGTGGAGTTCCGTTCCTCCGTGCGCCGCTACCGCCACCCCCGCGCGGGTGACATCGAGGTGTCGTTCGTACGGCTCGCCGTGCAGGAGGCGCCCTGGCTGAGCCTGATCTGTCACTTCCCGGAGCCGGGCAGCGAGTCGGCGAGACGGCTGCGCGGGCTGGTTACCCTTCCAGAATGACCACCACGCCAGACTTCGCCACCTACCTCGCGGGTCTCCCCCGCATCCTCGCCGGGGCCGCCGCGCTCTTCCGCGACACCGAGGGCCGGGTCCTGCTCGTCGAGCCCAACTACCGCGAGGGCTGGGCCCTTCCCGGCGGCACGATCGAATCGGACGACGGCGAGACCCCACGCCAGGGCGCCCGCCGCGAGACCCTGGAGGAGATCGGCCTCGACATCGAACTCGGCCCCCTCCTCGCCGTCGACTGGGTCTACCACGGCCCGGACTACCCGCCGTTGGTGGCCTACCTCTACGACGGCGGAATCCTCACCCCGAACGACCTCAAGTCGATCCGCCTCCAGGAGGAGGAACTGTTGTCCTGGCGCCTCGTCCCCCGCGAGGACCTCACGGAGTACCTGCACGGCTCGCTGGGACTCAGGGTCCTGGTCGCGCTTGATGTGTTGGAAGAGGGGGCGGGGACGGCGGAGTTGGAGA
>NZ_JAENRY010000206.1 GCF_016612545.1 Streptomyces sp. MBT65
CCGACGCCACCTGGACCCCGGCCGTCGGCGAGGCGGGCCTGGTCGGCCGCGCAGACCGGGACCTCGCGGGGTGCCCCGCCGGCCGGGGTCCAGGTGGCGTCGGCGACCGAGGGGCCGTGGCGCGGGTCGAAGAAGCAGGGGGCGCGACGCTCGGGCAGCGGGCGGCCCTCGCGGCGGGCGGCGAGCTGCGCGAGCGAGAAGCGGCCGTCCTCCAGGGCCTGGGTGACGGCCCGGACGTCCTCCGGTTTCGTGGCCGCCGCCATGGACGCCTTCGCCTGCTCGTAGGCGTCCAGGGCGCGTTCGTAGTCGGCGCGCATCGCGTCGTCGGCACCCGGTTCGGCCGGGTGGAATTCGAGCCGGTCCAGTTCCTCGCCGAACGCCGTGATGTCCTCGTCGACGACGACCCGCAGCTTGTCGAGCGCGGCCCGCTGCTCCTCCTCGCGGCGGCGCCGGGAGCGTCGTACGAGGGTGTACGCCCCCGCGCCACCGGCCACCAGGACACCGCCCGCGACGATCAGCGCCGTACCGGAGACTCCCCCGCCGCCGTCCGAGGAGCCACCCCAGGACGCGGGCGCCGAGCCGCCCATCGCGGCGAGCGCGCGGTCGGTGAAGTCGTCGAGCTGGGTCTTCGCGTCCTCGCCCTGCACGCTGCCGACCAGGTTCTTCACGGCCGCGTTCGACAGGACCCGGGAGTCGGCGCGGGCGTCGAAACGGTCGCCGAGGCGGATCGCGTAGAGGCCCGTGATGCCGGTCGCGGTACGGAGGTTCGTGAAGAGCTGCGCCGTCGGGTAGTCGGCGGGGAGGACCGCGACGAACACCGGTTTGTCGGCGTCCTCGATCTTCTTGGTCAGCGCGTCCGCGTCCGCCGTCGACAACTGCCCGCTCGCCCCCGGATCGACGTAGACCGGGCCCTTGCGCAGGGCCTGGCCGATCGCCGAGACGCCCGTGTCCGCGGCGGCCGGGGACGCCATGGTCAGCGCGGTGAGCAGCAGGGCCAGCAGGAGCCCCGCGAGGCTTCGGGTCCGGATGACGGCCTTCATGATTCGACGCTACCCGAGGTTGGTCCCTTCGGCCGGTGCTCACCAAGCGATCCGGGCCGCGACCGGCAGGTGGTCGCTGCCCGTCTCCGGCAGCACCCACGCACTCCGCGCCCGCACCCCCCGTACCAGAATCTGGTCGATGCGCGCGATCGGGAAGGACGCGGGCCAGGTGAAGCCGAAGCCGTTCCCGGCCGTGTCCTGGGCCGAACTCAGCCGGGCGGTCAGGGCGTGGAAGGCGCGGTCGTCCGTGGTGCCGTTCAGGTCGCCGAGCAACACCACCCGCCGGTTCGGCTCGGCGGCCACGGCTTTGGCGAGCGCGTCGGCGCCGAAGTCGCGGGAGACCGTCCAGAACCCGCTGCCGGGCAGCACCCGCACCGACCCGAGGTGTGCCACGTAGACCGCTAGCGGCCCGTGGTCGGTGGCGACCGTCGTGCGCAGCGCCCGCACCTCGTCCGGTGCGTGGTCGACCGGGCGGGTCCTCGCCAGCGGTCCGACATCGTCGCGTACGACGTCGACCGCGCGGGTGTCCGACAGCGGGAACCTGCTCCACAGCCCGACCGTGCCCCGCACCGCGCGGTACGGGTACTCCTTCGCCAGCTCCTTCTCGTACGTGCCCGTGGCCTGCGGGGTCAGTTCCTCCAGGGCCAGCAAGTCGGCGTCGGCGGCGGCGAGTTGGCGGGCGGTACCGGCCGGGTCGTGGTTGTCGGCGCTGACGTTGTGGCTGACGGCGGTGAGGTCGCCGCCCGGGTGGGACTTGTCCTGGAGCAGTCCGCCGAAGAGGCTCAGCCACACCGCGACCGGCAGCACCAGCGCGAGCGCGGCCGAGGCGGAGCGGCGCCAGCACGCCCCGGCCAGCAGCACCGGGACGCACACCCCGAGCCACGGCAGGAGGTTCTCGACCAGGCTGCCGACGCCCCCGGTGTCCGGGATCCAGGCGTGCAGCAGCAGGACCAGACCGAGCAGCAGGGCGAGGGCGGCGAGCAGCGGGCCGCGTTTCCAAGGGGCGATCCATGTCATACCGGGCAGTCAAGGCGGCCCGGTGTTGTCGGCCCGTATGGGGTTTTCGATACGCGGACGATAGGCGCCGCCTCCTAGCATCGACCGTATGCGTGTGCTGATCGTCGAGGACGAGCCCTATCTGGCCGAGGCCATCCGCGACGGCCTGCGCCTCGCGGCGATCGCCGCCGACATCGCGGGCGACGGGGACACCGCCCTGGAGCTGCTGAGCGTCAACAGCTACGACATCGCCGTCCTCGACCGGGACATCCCCGGCCCCTCCGGCGACGAGGTCGCCCGGCGGATCGTCGCCTCCGGGAGCGGGCTGCCGATCCTCATGCTGACCGCGGCCGACCGGCTCGACGACAAGACCACCGGGTTCGAACTCGGCGCCGACGACTATCTCACCAAGCCCTTCGAACTCCAGGAACTCGCGCTCCGGCTGCGGGCGTTGGACCGCAGACGCGCCCACAGCAGGCCGCCCGTACGGGAGTTGGCGGGCCTGCGCGTCGATCCGTTCCGCCGGGAGGTCTACCGGGACGGCCGCTATGTCGCCCTGACCAGAAAGCAGTTCGCCGTGCTCGACGTCCTCGTCGACGCCGAGGGCGGGGTCGTCAGCGCCGAGGAACTCCTCGCCCGGGCGTGGGACGAGAACGCCGACCCGTTCACCAACGCCGTTCGCATCACCGTCTCGGCGCTGCGCAAGCGGCTCGGCGAACCGTGGATCATCGCGACCGTCCCGGGCGTCGGCTACCGCATCGACGTACAGATCGATCAGATCGGCGTACAGGGAGAAGACGGTGACTAGGGCGCCGGGGCTGAGCGTCCGGCTGAAACTCACCCTCAGCTACGCCGGGTTCCTCGTGCTGGCCGGTGTCCTGCTGCTCGCCGCCGCGTGGCTGTTCCTGGATCGCGCACCCCATGTCGGACTCATCCTGGTGCCCAACTACCGCCTGGCCGTGGTCCGCGCCTTCGCCCCGACCGCCGCCGTCGCGCTGGCGTTCCTGCTGGTGTTCGGTCTCCTGGGCGGATGGCTCCTGGCCGGTCGCATGCTCGCCCCGCTGACCCGCATCACGGACGCCGCCCGCAGGGCCACGGACGGATCGCTCTCCCACCGCGTCCAACTGCCGGGCCGCAGCGACGAGTTCCGGGAACTCGCCGACGCCTTCGACACGATGCTCGCCCGGCTGGAGGCCCATGTCGCCGAACAGCGGCGGTTCGCGGCCAACGCCTCGCACGAGCTGCGCACCCCGCTGGCCGTCTCGAAGACGCTCCTCGAACTGGCCCGCGCCGACCCGGACCACGACACCGGCACGATCATCGAGCGCCTGCACACCGTCAACACGAGGGCGATCGACACCACCGAGGCCCTGCTCGTGCTCAGCCGCGCCAACCAGGGAACCTTCACCCGGGAACCCGTCGACCTGTCCCTCCTCGCCGAGGAGGCCGCCGAGACGCTCCTCCCGCTCGCGGAGCGGCACGGCGTCACCATCGAGACGAGCGGCGAACTCACCCCCGCGCTCGGCTCACAGGCACTCCTGCTCCAACTCACCACGAACCTCGTGCAGAACGCGATCGTCCACAACCTGCCCGAGCACGGCACCGTCCGGGTGCACACCGCCGTCCGCGCCCAGAGCGTGCTGCTCACGGTCGAGAACACCGGCGACCCGCTCACCCCCCAGCAGGTCGCGACCCTCACCGAACCCTTCCAGCGCGGCACCGAACGCCTCCACACCGGCCACGCGGGGGTCGGCCTCGGCCTGGCGATCGTCAAGACCATCACCGGTGCCCACGACGGCACCCTCACGCTGACCCCGCGCGCGTCCGGCGGACTCACCGTCACGGTCGAACTCCCCACCCACACCACGAAGTAGCCGCACCCCCCACGCCGTCGAGGCATGGGGGGTGCGGCATCGGACGGCCGGTCCTAGGCCGCCTTGTACGCCTCCTCCAGCTTCTTCACGGCCGCCGCGTACTTCCCGGTCAGCAGCAGATGGTCCGCGTCGGCGAACGGCTTCGCCACCGCCGCCGTGATGTTCTGGCCCACCTTCTGCTGGACGATCAGCCGCGCCTCGGTGACGAGCGCCTTGCCCTTCTCCGCCGACCGGGCCTTGCCCGCGGCGGCCTCCAGCGCCTTCAAGGTGGCCGCGCCACCCGTCGGCGCCTTCGTCACGGTCGTCAGGCCCCAGCCGTACGGGAACTGCGGATCGTACGACGTGTCGCCGACGTTGATCGGCAACTGGGCCTCCGACTTCGGCCAGGTGACCGGGAGTTGGCCGGTGAAGGACCGCTTGCCGTAGAGGACGTCGGCCACGCCGTCGCCCTCGGTGCCCGGCAGCCAGGAGGCCACCAGGGCGTCGATCTTCGGAAGCCGGTCGCCGATCAGCTGCGGGCGCCCGGAGACGATCAGCACCGCGCACTTCATCGCCGCGCACACCTTGTCCACGGCTGCCTGGTCGGCCGGGGTGAGGGTCAGGTCGTTGCCGTTGCCGACGTCCCCGATGCCCTCGGCGTACGGGGTCTCGCCGACGACGACCACACCCACGTCATAACCGCTGGTCGCGGCGGACGCGTCCTTGGAGTACGTGACGTTCCCGCCGGCGTTCTTCATCCCCTGGAGGATCGTCGTGCCGGTGGTGTTCGTACCGGACGAGCCCTGCCAGGTGATGGTCCAGCCACCGGTCTGGTTGCCGAGGTCGTCGGCGTTGGAACCGGCGACGTAGACCTTCTGGTTCTTCTTCAACGGCAGAACGCCACCCGCGTTCTTCAGCAGCACCTGCGACTCGGCCGCCGCCTGCCGCGCCACGGCCCGGTGCGAAGTCGAGCCGATCTTCGAGGCGTTGCTCGTATCGGCGTACGGCTTCTCGAAGAGGCCGAGCTTGAACTTCTGGGTGAGGATGCGGGACACGGCGTCGTCGATCCGCTTCTGGGTGACGTGGCCGGCCTTCACCTCGGCGACGAGCGTCGAGCTGAAGTCCTTGTAGCTGTACGGGACCATCATCATGTCGACGCCCGCGTTGACCGAGGTGCTGACGTGGGACGCGTAGTCGCCGGGGAGTTGGTCGATGGCGTTCCAGTCGCTGATGACGAAGCCGTCGAAGCCCATCCGGTTCTTGAGCACGCCGTTGATCATGTCGGCGCGGGCGTGCATCTTCACCGGGCCGAGGCCGTCGCCGACGATGTCGAGCGAGGAGTAGGACGGCATGACCGTGCCGATGCCCCGGTCGACGGCCGTCTGGTACGGCGCCAGGTGGATGGCCTCCAACTGCTGCCGGGTGACGGTGGTGACGCCCTGGTCGATGGTGTACGAGCCCGTCGTGGAGGAGCCGTAGGCCGTGCCGCCGTCGCCGACGAAGTGCTTGGCGGTGGCGAGGACCTTGTCGTCGTCCTTCAACTGCCTGCCGCTCGCGGCGCCTTGGAGACCCTGGATCATCGTCTCCATGGACTGCACGAGCGCCGGGTCCTCACCGAAGGACTCGTAGGAACGGCCCCAGCGTTCGTCACGGGTGACGCAGAGGCAGGGGGCGAAGTCCCACGGGACGCCGGTCGCGCGGACCTCACTGGCCGTCACTGAGCCGGTCTTCTGGGCGAGTTGGGGGTCGCGGGTCGCGCCGATGCCGATGTTGTGCGGCATGATCGTGGCGCCGGCCAGGTTGTTGTGGCCGTGGACCGCGTCGACGCCGTAGATCAGCGGGATCTGGAACCGCGTTGCCTGCGCCCGGAGTTGGAACGAGTCGATCATCTTTGCCCAGGCGGCTGCCGTGTTGGGCGTCGGGGTCGAGCCGCCGCCGGAGAGCAGTGAGCCGAGGTCGTAGGTGGCGACGTCGGCGCCGGTGCCCACGCCGCCGCGCTCGGCCTGGGTCATCTGCCCGGCCTTCTCCTCCAGCGACATGCGCTTGACGAGGTCGGCGACGCGCTTCTTGATGGGCAACTTGCTGTCCAGGTACGGCAGTCCGTGCGCGTCGACGACGACCTGAGGTGTCTCGGTCGGGGCCTTGGCGCCGGTGACCGTGAGCTTCAGCGGGATCGTCTCGGCGTTCTCGGCGGACTTGTCCCTGAGCGTGCGGACCTTGACGCTCTGCGTGGCGCCGGATGCGGTGCCCGCCGGGAAGGTGAGGGTGCCGGAGACCGCGGTGTAGTCCTTGCCCGAGGTGGCGGTGCCGCCGTCGGAGGCGTAGGCGACGGTCACCGGGTCGTCGAGCGGGACGGCGCCGGTGGTGGCGACGGTGACCTTGACCGTGGCCGTGGCGCCCTCCTTGACCGGGTAGACGGCCGCGTCGGTGGTGACGGAGGCACGCAGTGACTGGTCGGCCTTGCCGTACAACTCGACGTCGTCCATGGCGAACTGGCCGTGGATGCCGACCGGGAGGGTGACCGCGTAGCCCCACATCTGGGTGAGGCCGAGGACGTGGTCGATGCCGCCGACGGGCTGGTAGTCCGTGCGGTAGACGAAGTTCGTGAACGGGATCTCGATCTGCTTCCAGCCCGTGAAGTCGTCCGTGAAGGACGTCGTCCACAGCTCGGAGGCCTCGCCGTTGACGCCGCCGTCCTTGATCTCGAAGTTGGTCGACTTGCCCGTGTTCTGGCCGTCCCACCAGAAGCGGATGCCCTGATGGGCGGACCAGTCGTGGCCGGGTTCGGTCGCGGCGAAGTCGTGGGTGAAGCCGCCGTAGCCGCTGATGTCGTACGTGCCGGTGAGTACCTTGTCGCCCTCGGGGGCGTCCGGTCTCGCGGTCAGGGCGAGTTGGGGCGGGTCGTCGGTGTCACCGCCCCAGGTGAAGATGCCCTCGGCGGGCTGGCCGGCGAAGGGCACCTCGCCCTCGAAGCGGTCGACGGGGGTGGGGGCTGGATCGGCGGCGGCCGCCGCCTGGGACACGGCGGCCGGTGTCAGCAGCGCGGCGCACAGGGCGGTGGAAACGAGCAGGGCGGTTCTTGGCATGGACCTTCCCTCGGCTCTGGAGCTCTGGTTCACTCTGGGTTCGCACAGTTCACTCATGGCTTAGATCACGCCGTGAGTTAACTAACGGCCCGCAGACCCGTCAAGACGTCTCGTCAGGAAGGGCTAACGCATCCATGTCCAGGAGAACCCCCCGCACGGCCCGGCTGCTGCTCGCCGGACTGCTCTCCGTGGCCGGCTTCACCGCGGCCGTACCCCCCGCACACGCCGCCGGTGAGCAGGTCACGGCCTGGCTCACCACCACCGACGACGCCGCCGGACGCCATGTCACGCGCGGCCTCCAGGCCCAGACGCCGTTCGCCTTCTCGTCCGGGACGGGCGGCAGCGGCGAGAACATCACCGTCGACGAGAACACCCGCTACCAGACCTTCACCGGCGGCGGCGCGTCCTTCACGGACACCGCGGCCTGGCTGATGAACAGCAGCGGCGCGCTGTCGACGGCGACCCGGAACGCGACCATGACCAAGCTGTTCTCGCCGACGGACGGCATCGGGCTGTCGTTCCTGCGCAACCCGATGGGCGCGTCGGACCTGGCGCGATACGGCTACTCCTACGACGACGTGGCCTCCGGCGCGACCGACCCGAATCTCACGTCGTTCTCGATCGCGCACGACCTCGCGGACGTCGTCCCGCTGACCAAGCAGGCGCTCTCGCTGAACCCATCTCTGACTGTCATGGCCTCGCCATGGACGGCTCCCGCGTGGATGAAGGACAGCGGCTCGCTCAACGGCGGCTGGCTGAAGTCCGAGGACTACGGGGTCTACGCCAACTACTTCGTGAAGTACCTCCAGGCGTACAAGGACCAGGGCGTTCCGGTCTCGTACGTGACCGTCCAGAACGAGCCGACGTGCTGCTCCGGCTACCCGTCGATGAGCTGGAACGCGTCCGGGCTCGCCTACTTCACGAAGAGCGAGCTGCTCCCGAAGCTCAACGCGTCGGGCCTGACCACGAAGGTCCTTGCCCACGACTGGAACTGGGACGTCTACGACACCTACGCGGCCTCGACCGTGGACGACGCGGCCGTCCGCTCCAACCCCAACTTCGGCGGGATCGCCTGGCACGGCTACGGCGGTGACATCGCCAAGCAGACCACCGTCCACAACCAGTACCCCACCCTCGACGCCTTCGGCACCGAGCACTCCGGCGGCACCTGGATCGCCAACCAGCAGCGCGAGGACATGAACAACATCATCGACTACACCCGCAACTGGGCGAAGTCGGTGACCAAGTGGTCGCTGGCCGTGGACCAGAACATGGGCCCGCACAACGGCGGTTGCGGCACCTGCACCGGGCTGATCACCGTGCACAACGGGGACGGCGCGAGCGGGACCGTCGACTACACCGTCGAGTACTACACGATGGGCCAGTTGACGAAGTTCGTCCGGCCGGGCGCGCAGCGGATCGCTTCCACCGCGTCCACGAACGTACCGAACGTGGCGTGGCGCAACCCTGACGGTTCGAAGGCGCTGATCGCCTACAACGACGCGTCCACGGCGAAGACGGTGACCATCAACTGGGGTGGCCAGCACGCGACTTACTCCCTCCCCGGCAAGACGTCCGCGACCTTCACCTGGACGGGGACACAGTCCGGCGGCGGCAGCCGGACCGGCGCGTTCGTCGGCCTCGCGAGCAAGTGCCTCGATGTGGCCGGTGCTTCGACCACCAACGGCACGGCCGTCCAGCTCTACGACTGCAACGGCTCGACCGCCCAGCAGTGGACCGTGGGCACCGACGGCACGGTGCGCGCGCTCGGCAAGTGCCTTGACGTGACGTCGGCTTCGACGGCGGACGGGGCGAAGGTGCAGTTGTACGACTGCAATGGAACCGCCGCGCAACAGTGGTCGTACAACTCCACGACCGGTGATGTGGTGAATACGGCGGCCAACAAGTGCCTTGATGTGACGGGCAATTCGTCGACGAACGGGACACGGGCACAGATCTGGACCTGCACGGGGGCCGCGAACCAGAAGTGGCATCTTCAGTAGGAGGGTCATGAAACGTACTCGGGGGACGGCGGCCGTGCTGGGCACGGTCGTCGGTGCGTTGGTGTTGAGCGGGTGCGGGGCCATCGATCTGCCGCTGGCCGGGGTGCGGCTCGGGGCGGACGGGGCGCCGCGCGCGCTCATCCGGCCGTGTGGGGACGACAGTTACCAGTCGCCGTCGCTCGACGGGTGGGCCGTCGCCGCCGAGGGCGGACCCGTCACCACGGGGTGGGACGTGCGGAAGGAAGAGCTGAGCGGGGACGCCGAGTTCCCGCTGTTCTCGCCGCCGGCGGCCTGGCAGGCCCGGCACCGGGGCGAGCAGCGGCTCCTGCCGAAGCACCACTACTCGTTGCGCTTCGGGCACTACATCACCAGCGACTCGTACAACGGGATCGTGGAGTTCTCCGCCGAGCAGATCAGCGCCCTGAAACCCGGCCAGGTCTGGGCCGACGGCAAGGCCATGAGCCTCGGCGAGTTCGAGAAGCTCGCCGAGCGCTCGTGCTGAGGGTCGGCTACTTCGCGGGCTCGACGCCGGCCCGGAGGAGGCCGTAGGTGTACGCGTCCGCCAGGGCCTGCCACGACGCGGCGATGACGTTCTCCGCGACACCGACCGTGGACCACTCCGCCGAACCGTCGGACGTGGCGATCAGGACGCGGGTCGTGGAGGACGTGCCGTGCTTGCCCTCCAGGATGCGGACCTTGTAGTCGACCAGCTCCAGCTTGGCGAGCTGGGGGTAGATCTTCTCCAGGGCGACCCGCAGCGCGCTGTCGAGGGCGTGGACCGGGCCGTTGCCCTCGGCGGTGGCGACGATGCGCTCGCCCTTGGCGAAGAGCTTGACCGTGGCCTCGTTGGCGTGGCTGCCGTCGGGGCGGTCCTCGACGATAGCGCGCCAGGACTCGACCTCGAAGTAGGAGCGGGCCTTGCCCTCCGCCTCGGCGCGGAGGAGGAGTTCGAAGGACGCGTCGGCCGCCTCGTACGTGTAGCCCTTCAGCTCGCGTTCCTTGACGCGGTCCACCACCCGGCCGACCAGTTCGCGGTCGCCGCTGATGTCGACGCCCAGCTCCTTGCCCTTCAGCTCGATCGACGCGCGGCCCGCCATGTCGGAGACCAGCATCCGCATGGTGTTGCCGACCTGCTCGGGGTCGATGTGCTGGTACAGGTCCGGGTCGACCTTGATCGCGGAGGCGTGCAGACCCGCCTTGTGCGCGAAGGCCGACACCCCCACGTACGGCTGGTGCGTGGACGGGGTGAGGTTCACCACCTCGGCGATCGCGTGGGAGATGCGGGTCATCTCACGCAGCTTGCCGTCGGGGAGGACCTTCTTGCCGTACTTCAGCTCCAGCGCCGCCACGACGGGGAAGAGGTTGGCGTTGCCGACGCGCTCGCCGTAGCCGTTCGCCGTGCACTGGACGTGGGTCGCGCCCGCGTCGACGGCGGCGAGGGTGTTGGCGACCGCGCACCCGGTGTCGTCCTGGGTGTGGATGCCGAGCCGGGCGCCGGTGTCGGCGAGGACCGTGGCGACGACCGCCTGGACCTGCGCCGGGAGCATCCCGCCGTTGGTGTCGCACAGGATCACGACGGACGCGCCGGCCTCCGAGGCCGTACGGACGACGGCCTTGGCGTACTCGGGGTTGGCGCGGTAGCCGTCGAAGAAGTGCTCGCAGTCGACGAAGACGCGGCGGCCCTGGGCGGCCAGGTGGGAGACGGTGTCGCGGACCATCTCCAGGTTCTCGTCCAGGGTGGTGCGCAGGGCCAGCTCGACATGCCGGTCGTGGGACTTCGCGACCAGGGTGATGACGTCGGCGCCGGAGTCCAGGAGCGCCTTGACCTGCGGGTCCTCGCTCGCCTTGGCCCCGGCCCGGCGGGTGGCGCCGAACGCGACGAGCTGCGCGTGCTTGAAGTCGATCTCCTGCTGGGCGCGGGCGAAGAACTCGGTGTCCCGCGGGTTGGCCCCGGGCCAGCCGCCCTCGATGAAGCCCACGCCGAAGTCGTCCAGGTGCCGTGCGATGGCCAGCTTGTCCGCGACGGTGAGGTTGATGCCCTCCCGCTGCGCGCCGTCACGCAGGGTCGTGTCGAAGACGTGGAACGCGTCGTCGAGTGCGCTGGTTTCCGTCATGGTGTGTGGCTCCTGAGGATCTGAATCTCGGTCTGTACCGGAATGACCGGCTCCACCGTCCCTCAATGATCCCTCGCACTGCTTTTCCCGGCTGAAGGTGGGCCAGAAAAGCGAAAAACCCCTCGCGGGTGCGAGAGGTCTGCGCGCGGGTCGAGTGACGACGGTGGCCGCCCGTACCTGGTCGTACGAGGCGGTCACTGCGGACCGGCGCGCCTGCTGCCAATAATCGTGGCGAACGAGAACACGGGGGCAGTCTGGCACACCCCGCCTCCGCGCTCACCGTCCGTCTCATGATGCGAACGGTCGGTTGATCAACTCGCCGGACGCGCGAGCAGCGAGTCGGCGATGAACTCCCGCACATGGGCCAGCACTTGGGCCCGGTCCGTGCCGCGCAGCCCGATCGCCACATGGATGGAGAAGCCGTCGAGGAGCGCGCGCAGCCGGGCGGCGAAACGGTCCGGGTCGACGGCCCGGAACTCACCCCGGGACACCCCCTCCGCGATCAGCGCGACCAGGTCGCGGTGCCAGACGCCCTCGATCGCGGCCTGCCGGCCACGGGCCTCGTCATCGGCGTTCTGCGAGCGGTTCCAGACCTCCAGCCACAGGGTCCAGTGCGGGTCGCGGTGGCCGTCGGGGACGTACAGGTCGACGTAGGCGTCCAGGCGTCCGCGTGCGGAGGCGGTACGGGTGAGCAGGCGTCCGCGCTCGGCGCCGAGCCTGCCCTCGCTCCACTCCAGGGTCTGGAGGAGCAGTTCGTCCTTGGAGTGGAAGTAGTAGAGGAGATGGCCGCTGCTCATGCCGACCTCGCGGCCGAGCGCCGCCATGGTGAGCTGCTCCAGACCGCGTTCAGCGATCATGCCCATGGCTGCGGCGAGCACGTCCTCGCGCGGCGGCGCGTTCTTCCGCGCACCGGCCATCCCTGACTCCTCCGGACCTGGATCTTCGACTACTGCTGGATCTTCGGCTGCTGCTGGGTGATGCAGTGGATGCCACCGCCGCCCGCGAAGATCGTACGGGCGTCCACCGGCGTCACCGTCCGCTCCGGGAAGAGGCGGCGGAGGATCCCGGCGGCGATCTCGTCGCCCGAGTCGTCGAAGGCGCAGAGCACGACCCCGCCGTTGCAGAGGTAGTGGTTGATGTAGGAGTAGTCGACCCAGTCGCCGTCCTCGTCCTTGAGGACGGTCGGGGCAGGCACTTCCACGACGTCCAGGGGCCGGCCCTTCGCGTCGGTCTCGGCGCGCAGGAGGGCGAGGTACTCCTGGGAGCGGGCGTGGTCCGGGTGGGCCGGGTCGCGCTGGCTGTGGACCAGGACGGTGCCGGGCCCGGCGAAGGCCGCGACGATGTCGACATGGCCCTGGGTGCCGTAGCGGCCGTAGTCGCCGGTCAGGCCATGCGGGAGCCAGATGGCCTTCGTGGTGCCCAGCCTGGCGTGGATCTCCGTCTCGACCTGCTCGCGGGTCCACCCGGGGTTGCGGCCGGCGCCGAGCTGGACCGTCTCGGTGAGCAGGACCGTGCCCTCGCCGTCGACGTGGATCGCGCCGCCCTCGTTGACGAGCGTGCTGCTGAGCGCGGGGACCCCGGTGAGGTCGGCGACATGGCGGGCGATCTTGGAGTCGTGCTCCCAGCGGGCCCAGTCCTGGCCGCCCCAGCCGTTGAACGTCCAGTCCACGGCGGCCAGTTGAGAGCCGTCGGTGACGAACGTGGGGCCGATGTCCCGCATCCACGCGTCGTCCAGCTCGCGCTCGACCAGGTCGACGTCCGGGCCGAGCAGCTCGCGCGCCGACTCGCCCTGACCCGGTCCGTGAACCATCGTCACCGGTTCGAAGCGGCGCACGGCACGGGCGACGGCCGCCCAGGCTGTACGGGCCTCCGCCAGTTCCTCGTCATTGGTGAAGGTCGGGTTGGGTCCGGGCCAGGCCATCCAGGTGCGCTCGTGCGGGGCCCATTCGGGGGGCATACGGAAGCTCATCAGAAGTCCCAAGTCCTAGAGGAAATAAAGGCGGTTGAGGGAGACCGAGTCGGCCGGTTCGGAGCGCAGCGGTTCGCCGTCGAGGGTGACCAGGCCCGTGCGCTGGTCGACGTCGACCGCTCCGGTACGGGAGTTGAGGCGCAGGTCGGCCGGACCGATGCCCCGGGTGCCTCGAACTGCCACGCGACGGCGGCGAGTTGGCATGGAGTCACCGCCCTGGTCCAGAGCCGCCTGTGCGACGAAGGCCACGGAGATGTCGGCTGGTGTGCTGCCGTGCGCACCGAACTGCGGTCCCAGGACGAGGGGTTCACAGGTGTCGGTCGCCGCGTTGGGGTCGCCGACCACGCCGTAGGCCGGGAATCCGGACTTCAGGACGAGCTGCGGTTTCGCGCCGAAGTACTCCGGCCGCCACAGCACGAGGTCGGCCAGCTTGCCGACCTCGATCGACCCCACCTCGTGCGAAAGCCCGTGCGCGATCGCGGGGTTGATGGTCAGCTTGGCGATGTAGCGCAGGACGCGTTCGTTGTCGTGGCCGACGTCCGGGGCGCCTAGTTCGGCCTTCATCTTCCCGGCCATCGCGAACGTACGGCGGACCGTCTCGCCCGCCCGGCCCATGCCCTGCGCGTCGGACGAGGTGATGCCGATCGCGCCCAGGTCGTGCAGCACGTCCTCGGCGCCCATCGTGCCCGCGCGGATCCGGTCGCGGGCCATCGCCGCGTCGCCGGGCAGGTCGGTCTTCAGGTCGTGGACGGAGACGATCATGCCGTAGTGCTCGGCGACGGCGTCCCGGCCGAAGGGGAGGGTGGGGTTGGTGGAGGAGCCGATGACGTTCTCAACTCCCGCCATCTTCAGCACATTCGGCACGTGTCCGCCGCCGCAGCCCTCGATGTGGAAGGCGTGGATCGTCCGGCCCTCCAGGACCCGCAGGGTGTCCTCGACGGACAGGCACTCGTTCAACCCGTCGCTGTGCAGGGCGACTTGGACGTCGTGTTCCTCGGCGACCCGCAACGCGGTGTCCAGCGCGCGGGTGTGGGCGCCCATGTCCTCGTGCACCTTGAAGCCGCTGGCCCCGCCTTCGGCCAACGCCTCGATCAACGGCGCGTCCGAGGACGACGAACCCCGGCCCAGGAAGCCGATGTTGACCGGCCAGGCGTCGAAGGCGTTGAAGGCGTGGCGCAGCGCCCAGGGCGAGTTGACGCCGACGCCCCACACCGGGCCGAACTCCTGGCCGATGATCGTGGTCACCCCGGAGGCGAGCGAGGCCTCTATGATGCGCGGCGACAGCAGATGGACGTGGGTGTCGACGGCCCCGGCGGTGGCGATGAGCCCCTCGCCGGAGACGATCGAGGTACCGGTGCCGACGACGACGTCGACCCCGTCCAGGGTGTCGGGGTTGCCGGCCCGCCCGATGGAGCAGATCCGCCCTTCCCTGATCCCGATGGACACCTTGCGGATGCCCTGCACGGCGTCGATCACGACGACATTGCTGACGACCACATCGCAGGTCTCGCGCACGGCGGCGGCCTTGAGGTGCAGTCCGTCGCGGGCCGTCTTGCCGAACCCGGCGAGGAACTCGTCGCCGTAGCGCTGCGAGTCGGACTCCACGCGGACGGTCAGGCCCGAGTCGCCGAGGCGGACGCGGTCGCCGGCGCGGGGGCCGTGGGTGGCGGCGTACTCGTACGGGGTGAGACGGCGGGCTTCGGCGGGGTGTCCCCCGGGGCGGCTCATCCGTCGACCTCCTGGTCATGGGAGTCGTATCGGCTCTCGTCGCGGGAGGCGTCACGGCTGTCGTCGCGGGAACCGTCGCGGCTCTCGTCGCGGGAACCGTGACGGCTGCCGTCCGCGGGAGACGGCCTCGGGCTCGGCGTCGGGCTCGGCGTGCGGAGGTCCCGGGAGCAGCGCGCCCGGGGCCTGGTCCGCGAGAGTGCCCCCGCCGATGGGGTCGGAGACGATCGCGAGCCGGGAACCGTCGTCGAAGACCGCCTCGACATGCACCTCGGTGACGACGTCGGCGACCCCGGGCAGCACGTCGTCGGGGCCGAGCACGGAGCGGGCGCGCTCGATCGCCTCGGCCAGTCGGCGCCCGTCCCGGGCCGCCTCGCACACCGTGTCGGCGATGAGCGCGGTGGCCTCCGGCACGTTGAGCCGGAGACCGCGCGCCTTGCGGGCGCGGGCCAGTTCGGCGGCCGAGAACAGCAGCAGGCGGTCGCGTTCCGTGGGGGTGAGCCTCATCCCGTATCCCTCCTTTAGAGCATCACTCTAAACGGCGGAACCCATTTATGGAACGTCTGACGCGCCACCTCACCCTTGACGCGCCGACCATCCCCGGTTCACATTGAACGCCACTCTAAGAATGAGGTGACCCACCATGCCGATCGAACAGCGCGGAGTCGACACCGTCCCCGACGAGGAACGGACCAGCGGTCCGCGTGACCTCGTGTCGATCCTGCTCGGCTCCAACCTCTGCCTCGGCGTGATCATCTTCGGCTGGCTGCCGCCGTCGTTCGGGCTCGGCTGGTGGGCGTCGGTGAGCTCGATCGTCGCGGGCACGGTGGTCGGGACGGTGTTCACGGCCCCGCTCGCCCTGGTCTCGCTGCGCACCGCGACCAACCTGTCGACGTCGTCCGGCGCCCAGTTCGGGGTGCGGGGGCGGCTGGTCGGCTCGGTCGTGGGCCTGCTCCTCGCCCTCGGCTACACCGCGCTGACCGTGTGGATCGGCGGCGATGTGATGGTGGGCGTGCTGGGGCGGCTGTTCGGGCTGCCGGCGGACGGGGCGTCGTACGCCGTCGTGTACGCGCTGCTCGCGGCCGCGACCGTGGCGGGCGCGGTCTACGGCTACCGGGTGCTGCTCGCGATGTCCCGGGTGCTGTCGGTCGGCATGACCGCGCTGCTGATCCTCGGTGTGTTCGCGTACGCCCCGCACTTCACGACCGGCGCACTGCCGGAGGCGGGCGGTTATCTGCTGGGCGGGTTCTGGCCGACGTGGTGTCTGGCGACGGTGGCGGCGGGACTGTCCGGGCCGATCGCGTTCATCACCCTCCTCGGCGACTACACGCGCTACATCTCCCCGGCCCGTCACACCTCGCGCCGGGTCCTGCACGCGACCTGGCTCGGGCTGATCGCAGGTCTCCTCGTCCCCCAACTCTTCGGCACGTTCACGGCGTTCGGGGCGCGGGCGGCCCTCGACTACGCGGGCCCCCTCGTGTCGGCGTCGCCCACCTGGTACCTGGTCCCACTGCTGCTCGCCGCCTCTGCGGGCTCGGTCGGCAACGCCGGGCTGATGCTCTACTCCATGGGCCTCGACCTGGACGCGATCCTGCCGCGCACGTCCCGGGCCCGGG
>NZ_JAENRY010000207.1 GCF_016612545.1 Streptomyces sp. MBT65
CACTCGCCGGCCGCACCGGCCGCGGCCCCGCCCGCGCGGCCGGTGCGGCCGGCGAGTGTGCGTCCGATGTCCTGGAGCCGGGTGGCGCTCCCGGCGGGTGTGTCGAGCCAGTCGGCGAGCTTGGCGGCGGTGTCCCGGACCCGGGCCGGATCGGCGTCGCTGAGCTGCAACAGGCCTGCGGTTCCTGAGGAGTTGAGGGCGCGTTCGGCAAGCCGGGTGGGCTGCCACTCCTCCAGTACGGCGTGCGCGTTGGTGCCGCCGAAGCCGAAGGCGGAGACTCCGGCGGTCGCGGTGCCGCCGTAGCGGGGCCAGGGTTCGGGTTCGGTGACCACCCGCAGTCGCTCGTCGTCCAGCGCGGGCCGGTCGCAGTGCAACGAGCCGGGGATGATGCCGTGGTGGAGTGCGAGGACGGTTTTGACGAGCCCCGCGACTCCGGCGGCTGCCTCCAGGTGACCGAGGTTGCTCTTGACCGAGCCGAGCAACAGGGGCTGGTCCGGGTGGCGTTTCCGGCCCAGGACGTCGGCCAGCGCACCTGCCTCGATGGGGTCGCCGAGGGGTGTGCCGGTGCCGTGCGCCTCGACGCAGTCCACGGTCGCCGGATCCAGGCCGGCTCGCGCGTAGGCCGCTTCCAGGAGCGCGCGTTGGGCCGTCGGGCTGGGTGCCATCAGGCCGTTGGAACGGCCGTCGGAGTTGACGGTGGTGGCCGTGATGACGGCCAGGACCCGGTCGTCGTCACGCAGGGCGTCGCTGAACCGTTTGAGCACCACCACGGCGCAGCCCTCGGCCCGGCCGATGCCGTCGGCGGACTGGGAGAACGGCTTGCACCGGCCGTCGGGCGCGAGGGCCCCGGCGCGGCCGAACGCGACGGTGACGGCGGGTGAGAGCAGCACGTTGGTCCCGGCGACGAGCGCCGTGTCGCACTCGCCGCCGCGCAACGCGGTGCAGGCCTGGTGGACGGCGACGAGCGAGGAGGAGCAGGCGGTGTCGACGGCGACGCTCGGGCCGCGCAGGTCGTACACGTAGCTGAGCCTGCCCGCCGAGACCGAGCCGGCGGCTCCGGTGGTCGCCCAGGGGTCGACGGTCGCCGGATCGGCGCCGGTGAGGTGGCCGTAGTCGTGGGCCGAGATGCCGACGAAGACTCCGGTGGCGGTGCCCGCCAGGGACACGGCGGGGATGGCCGCGTGGTCGAGGGCCTCCCGGGTGACCTCCAGCAGCATGCGCTGCTGCGGGTCCATCGCGTCGGCCTCGCGCGGGGAGATGCGGAAGAAGGTGGAGTCGAACCCGGTGAGGGTGGCGTCGTCGAGGTATCCGCCCCAGGTGTTGGTGTCCTGCGGGACCTGGGCGGCGAAGTCCCGCCAGCGTCCCTCGGGTACCCGGCCTATGGCGTCGCCGCCCTCGACGAGCAGTCGCCAGTAGTCGCCGGGGCCGCGCACACCGCCGGGGAGGCGGCAGCCGACGCCGACCACGGCGACCGGTTCGTCGTCGTCGACGGCGATCTCCCGGGGGACGAACGCGGTCTCCGGGACGGGCTCCGGACCCTCGCCGAGCAGCGCGACCAGACCGTCGACGGTCGACGTCTCCCACAACAGGGTCGGCGGCAGCTCCCGGCCCAGCGCATGGGACAGCTCGGCGGCGATCACGACCGCGTCGCGGGAGGACATGCCGAGCTCGGCCAGCGGGCGGTCCACGGCGATGTCCGCGCCCGGGACCCCCGACCAGTGCGCGATCCGTTCGACGACCAGGCGCCGCAGGCCGACGGAGTCGACCGGGACCGGGCTCATTCGGTGCCTCCCTCGGGGCGGTCGTAGGAGCCGTCGAGGTAGCGGGCGCGGGTCAGCGTGCGGGAGATCTTGCCGCTGGAGGTGCGGGGCACCGTGCCGGGTGGGAGGAGCAGCACGTCGGCCAGTCGCAGGCCGTGCCGGGCGGAGACGGCGGCGCGCACGGCGGCGGCGACCTCCTTGGGGTCGCGGGCCGCTTCGTCCAGACCGCGGGCGTACTCGGCGACGATCACGGCGCCCTCCACCGCGATGGTGGCCCCGCCGCCGGGGAGGTGACCTGCGGGCACGGCGAACGCGGCCAGACGGTCGGGTCGTACGGCCAGGTGGGCGGCCTGTGCGGTGTTCTCGATGTCCTGTGGGTAGTGGTTGCGGCCGTCGACGATGATCAGGTCCTTCAGCCGGCCGGTGACCAGGAGTTGGCCGTCGAGGACCGTGCCGAGGTCGCCGGTGCGCAGCCAGTGGCCGGGGGCGTGCGCGAGTCGGGCCTGGAAGGTCTTGCGGGTCTGCGGGCCGCGCTCCAGATAGCCACGCCCGATGTTGGGTCCCTGCACCCAGATCTCGCCCACCTCCCCCGCGGGCAGCACGGTGGCCGTGACGGGGTCGACGATGCGCACCGCCTGACCGACGGGTTCACCGCAGGCGGCGAGCAGAACGGCGCCGGGGTCACCGGGTGGAACGGCCAGCGCCTTGCCGGCGGCCAGGGCCTCGCGGTCCAGGGCGTACCGGCGCAAGGGCTGTCCGGGCCGGTGGGCGCTGACGAAGACGGTGGCTTCGGCGAGCCCGTAGGACGGGCAGTGGACGTCGGCCCGAAGGCCCTGTCCGGCGAAGGCCGCCCCGAAGCGGTCGGCGGTCTCGGGCCGCACGGGTTCACTGCCGTTGATGAGCGCGGCGACCCGGTCCAGCCGCAGCCCGGCCTTGTCCTCCTCGGCGACGACGGCCGCGCAGTAGTCGTACGCGAAATTCGGTGCCGCGCTCAGAGCATTGGGGTGCTCGGACAGCAACTGCAGCCAGCGGGCGGGTCGTTGGAGGAAGGCGAGGGGGTCCATCAGGACGGACAGCAGTCCGCGTACGACGGGAGCGGCGACGCTGAGCACCAGTCCCATGTCGTGGTAGAGCGGCAGCCAGCCGACCATGGTGAGGCGGCGGTCGTCGGCTCCATACGCGGCAAGCGCCTGGTGGGCGTTGGCGACGACGTTGGCGTGCGAGATCTCGACGCCGGCGGGGAACCGGGTCGATCCGGAGCTGTACTGGAGGTAGGCGGTCGACTGTTCGTCCAGAGCGGGCGGTTGCCATGCGTCGGCCTGGTCGTCGGAGACGAAGTCCGTGACGATCAGACGGTGGCGCAGGCCGTGCGCGTCCAGGAAGGTGCCTACGGTCTCGGCCGCGGCGCTGGTGGTGAGCACGGCCGAGGGCTGCGCGTCGTCCAGGACTCCGGCCAGACGGTCGCCGTGTCCGGGCAGATCCGGGGTGAACATGGGCACGGCGACGGCGCCGGCGGTCAGCGCGGCGAGAAAGCCGATGGCGTATTCGGTGCCCTGGGGGCAGAGAACGGCGACGCGTTCGCCGGGAGCCACGGTGTCGGCGAGCCGGGCGGCGACCGCCCGGGTCCGTATGTCGACGCGCTGCCAGGTGAGGGTGCGGTGGCTGCCCCGTAACCCGGAGGAAGCGTGCTCCACGAACGTGAACGCCGGTTGGACGGGGGCGTGTTGGGCCCAGTGCGCGAGGTGGGCGGGGAGCGTGGTCGGGCGGTCCGGTGCTGCTGAGGATGTGCCGGGGGCGTGCGGAAGGGCGTGCGCGGGCATGGGGGAACTCCTCACGTCACAGGTGGTGTCCCCGTCCGGGGTGATGCGGTTACGGCTTCGCTTCACTCACAGCGGGATGTTGCCGTGCCGCCGCTCGGGGACGGCGGCACGTTTGGTGCGCAGCGTGTTCAGGGCCCGGGTGATGTGCGCCCGGGTGGCGCTCGGTGCGATGACCGCGTCGATGTAGCCGCGTGCGGCAGCCGCGTAAGGGGTGGCCCACGCGGTCTCGTACTCCTCCACAAGCTTCGCCCTCAGGTCCGTCGCGGCCTGCTCGCCGACCGCTGCCGCCGCGGCGAGTTCACGGCGGTGCAGGACGGTGACCGCGCCCTCGGCGCCCATCACGGCGATCCTGGCGGTGGGCCAGGCGAGGTTGACATCGGCGCCCAGGTGCTTGGAGCCCATGACGGCGTATCCGCCGCCGTAGGCCTTGCGGACCACGACGGTGACCTTGGGGACGGTGGCCTCGGCGTAGGCGTAGAGCAGCTTGGCGCCGCGGCGGATGATGCCGGTCTGCTCCTGCTGGGTCCCCGAGAGGTAGCCGGGGACGTCGGCGAAGGTCAGCAGCGGGATGCCGAACGCGTCGCAGAACCGCACGAACCGCGCGGCCTTCTCGGAGGCGTCGATGTCGAGCGCGCCGGCACTGTGCAGGGGCTGGTTGGCGACGACTCCGACGGAACGGCCCTCGACCCGGGCCAGGGCGCAGAGGATGTTGGGCGCGAACAGCTCGTGTACTTGCAGCAGTTCACCGTCGTCGACGACCGTGCGCAGGATCGCGCGCATGTCGTACGCCGTCTCCGGCCGGTCGGGGATGAGACCGTCCAGGCGCAGGTCGTCGGGGGTGGGGGCGAGGGTGCGGGGCGCGAAGGCGTACTCGGGCGGCCTGTCGCGGTTGTTCGCCGGAAGGTAGGCGAGCAGGACGCGGACGAGGTCCAGGGCGTCGTCCTCGTCCTCGGCGAGGAAATGGGCGTTGCCGTTCCCGGAGTTGTTGGTGCGGGCACCGCCCAGTTCCTCGGCCGTCGTACGCTCCCCCGTCACGGCCTCGATGACGTCCGGGCCGGTGACGAACATGTGCGAGGTGCCGTCGACCATGACGGTGAAGTCGGTGATGGCGGGCGAGTAGGCGGCGCCGCCCGCGCACGGGCCCATGATCACGGAGATCTGCGGGATGACGCCCGACGCCTGGACGTTGCGGCGGGCCAACTCGGCGTAGAGGGCGAGCGAGACGACGCCCTCCTGGATGCGGGCGCCACCGGAGTCGTTGAGGCCGATGACCGGACAGCCGATCTTCAGCGCGAGGTCCATCGTGCCGACGACCTTCTCCCCGAACGCTTCGCCCATGCTGCCGCCGTGGACCGTGGCGTCCTGCGCGAAGACACACACCTGGCGCCCGCCGACGGTGCCCGAGCCGGTGACCACACCGTCGCCGTATGCCGCGTCATCGGTACCACTGCGCGCGCTTACCAACGCGCCGGTCTCGACGAAGGACCCCCGATCCAGCAGCCGCGCGACGCGTTCACGGGCCGTGAGCCGACCACGGGCCGCCTGCCGGGCGACGGCCGAGGCGGAGCCGCCCGCCAGGGCCCGCCGCTGTCGGGCGGCGAGGTCCGCGAGACGTGCCGCCGTTGTACGCGCGGCGGGCGCGGGCGATCCCAGGGTTTCCGCGGTCGAGGTCACAGCCACCTCCTTCGGGGGTTGCGAGCATGGCAGCTCAGCGAGGTGCGGTCTTCCTTTCCGTCGGCAATGTGAGGTTGTTGAGTGGTCTGAGGGGCCGCGTTCATAGCGGGACTACAAACGGACGGCGCCGGCCACATCTGAGGGACGTAGCCGATCAGCCCGGCGGCCACGACAGACAGGCCGGCAGGGTGACCTCACCGCCGTTCGTGGTCACGGCGGCCGGGGCCTCCGGCAGCACCCAGCAGTCCCGTGCGCACCGGATTGCTTCGCCTGGAGGCGTTGCACACCGGGCCGCCCTGGTCGCAGTCCATGGCACAGCCGACAGAACAGTCCCAGGCGCCCTCCCACGCCCATGCGCGTCCGAGCCCGTGACCTTCGCCGCCGCAAGGTCGATACTTTCCACAGGGGAGTCCCCGCCGCAGCATCGGCACCGCCAGAGCCCGCCTCCAACCGCGAAGGACCGCCGAGATCGACAACCGACCAACCCCGTCCTGACCAGCAAAGACACAGGTCAGAGGCCCATCCGCCAGTCTCGCCAGGAGGTTCCCATGAAGATGCTCATCAACGTCGCGGAGACCGTGGTCACGGACGCGCTGCGAGGCATGGCGTCCGCCCATCCCGATTTGACCGTGGACGTCGAGAACCGGGTGATCGTACGGCGGGACGCCCCCGTGGCCGGGCAGGTCGGGCTGGTTTCCGGTGGGGGGTCGGGGCACGAGCCGCTGCACGGTGGGTTCGTCGGGCCGGGGATGTTGTCGGCGGCCTGTCCTGGTGAGGTGTTCACGTCGCCGGTGCCCGATCAGATGGTGCGGGCGGCGGCCGCCGTGGACAGTGGCGCCGGGGTGCTCTTCATCGTGAAGAACTACACGGGCGACGTCCTCAACTTCGACATGGCGGCCGAGCTCGCCGAGGACGAGGGCATCCGGACCGCCAAGGTGCTGGTCAACGACGACGTTGCCGTCACCGACAGCCTCTACACCGCGGGGCGCCGCGGCACCGGCGCGACGCTGTTCGTGGAGAAGATCGCCGGCGCCGCCGCGGCCGAGGGACAGCCCTTGGACCAGGTGGCGGCCGTCGCCCGGCAGGTCAACGAGAACGCGCGCAGTTTCGGTGTCGCGCTCAGCGCCTGCACCACCCCGGCCAAGGGCAGCCCGACCTTCGATCTGCCGCCGGGCGAGCTGGAGTTGGGCGTCGGCATCCACGGCGAGCCGGGCCGGGAGCGGCGCCCGATGATGACGTCCGGCGAGATCGCCGACTTCGCCGTCCACGCGATCCTCGAGGACATGCCGCCGCGCAACCCCGTCCTGCTCCTGGTCAACGGCATGGGCGCGACCCCGCTCCTGGAGCTCTACGGCTTCAACGCCGAGGTCCAGCGCGTGCTCGCCGAGCGCGGGGTCGTCGTCGCCCGCACACTGGTCGGCAACTACGTCACGTCCCTCGACATGGCGGGGGCCTCGGTCACCCTGTGCCAGATCGACGAGGAGCTGCTGCGGCTGTGGGACGCGCCGGTGAAGACCCCAGGGCTGCGCTGGGGCATGTGACCCGGCGGTCCCTCAGGTCAACTCGCCCACCACGCAAGGAGATCCCGTGCTCGACGCCGACTTCTTCCGCCGTTGGTTGACGGCCACCGCCGCCTCCGTGAACCGCGAGGCGGACCGGCTCACCGACCTCGACTCACCCATCGGCGACGCCGACCACGGCGCGAACCTGAAACGCGGGTTCACCGCCGTGACAGCCACCCTGGAGAAGGAGGCACCGGACACCCCGGGCGCCGTCCTCACCCTCGCCGGACGCCAGCTCATCTCCACGGTCGGCGGCGCGTCGGGACCGCTCTACGGCACGCTCCTGCGCCGTACCGGCAAGGCGCTGGGTGACGCCGCGGAGGTGAGCGAGGAGGAGTTCGCCGGCGCGCTGCGCACCGGAGTCGACGCGGTCATGACCCTCGGCGGTGCGGCACCGGGCGACAAGACCATGATCGACGCTCTCGTCCCGGCGGTCGACGCGCTCCCGGACGGCTTCGCCGCGGCACGCGCCGCCGCCGAGGAGGGCGCCCTGGCCACCACGCCTCTGCAGGCCCACAAGGGCCGGGCGAGTTACCTCGGTGAGCGGAGCATCGGGCACCAGGACCCGGGCGCGACCTCCTCGGCGCTGCTGATCGCCGCGCTCCAGGAGGCGGCCGGGGCGACCGGTGAGGGAGATGAGTGACGTGAGCGACGGGAAGCTCGTGGGGATCGTGCTGGTGTCCCACAGCGCCGAAGTCGCCGCCTCCGTGGCCGAGTTGGCGCGGGGGCTGTCAGGGGCGGGTGTCTCGGTGCCGCTCGCCGCCGCGGGCGGTACCGAGGGCGGCGGGCTCGGCACCAGCTCCGAACTCATCGCCGCGGCGGCCGCGTCCGTCGACCGCGGCGCCGGGGTCGCCGTCCTCACCGACCTGGGCAGCGCCGTACTCACCGTGAAGGCGCTGCTCGCGGAGGGCGACGAACTCCCGGCCGGTACCCGCCTGGTGGACGCCCCGTTCGTCGAGGGCGCGGTGGCCGCGGTGGTCACGGCGTCGACGGGAGCGGACCTGGACGCGGTGGAGGCGGCGGCCGCGGAAGCGTACACCTATCGGAAGGTATAAGTGGCCGGATATTGATGAGTGACTGTGGGTGCGGATGATTCCCCCGATGCCTGTCCGCGCATAAAGCTCTTGGATACCGGCGCATTCCCTACCCCCGTACCGATCGCACCAGCCGATATGGCGGACGGTTCACCCAGAAACGAAGAAGCGCCTTGCGAGTGCGGTCTGCCCGCGCTGGCCGGGGAGACGGACCCTGGTACGGCTGACGGGGTTGGACTATCCGTTGTGTGCTTCGAGCTCGGTCGCCAGCGTCTGTTGGGTGGCCGCCCACGACGCCAGGAGCGCCAGATTGTCGGCGGTCGGTGTGCCCGCGGGCGCGGTGTAGATGTTGAGGTGCAGGCCGGGTTCGGCGGGCAGTTCCAGGGGCTCGACGTCCAAGTCGAGCCGGCCCACGATCGGATGGTGCATACGCTTGCGGCCGGACCGGTGCAGCCGCACGTCCTGAGATGCCCACCGCTGCCGAAACAGCTCACTGCGCGTTGACAGTTCGCCGACCAGGGCGATCAGCTCCTCGTCGTGCGGATTGCGGCCGGCTTCCATGCGCAGCTTCGCGGCCACGGCACCGGCAACCTGGTCGTAATCGACAAAGAAATCTCTGGCCGCTTCAGGGTTCAGATAGACGAACCGCGCTGTGTTCGCGGGCCGTCGCGGGTCGGCCAGCACCGGTGAATACAGCGCGCGAGCGAGTTGATTCATGGCAAGCACGTCATAACGACCGTTACCGATCCAGGCCGGCGCATCGGAGATCGCGTCGAGCACCTGCTGCAGCGTCGAACGCACCGCCACGGCAGGCCTGCGTCGGCGTGGGCCGCTGGGCGCCCTGGACTGGCGCGCGAGCTGGAACAGGTGGTCGCGCTCGGCCTCGTCGAGCTGCAAGGCGGAGGCCAACGCGCCGAGCACGCCGTCGGAGGCACCGGCGAGGCTGCCGCGCTCCATGCGCACGTAGTAGTCGACCGATACCCCCGCCAGCAGCGCTACCTCCTCGCGGCGCAGACCTTTGACCCGGCGGTTGCCGCCGTAAGCCGGCAGGCCCGCCTGCTCCGGTGCGATGCGGGCGCGACGCGAGCTGAGAAACTCCCGGATCTCCGTGCGTAGATCCATCGCGGTTATCTCCTCACCGTAAGCCCGTCGCGCAATCTAATGCATATTTGTCGCGGTCGTTGCGGTGCCGCCGTCCACCGGGATGATGGCGCCCGTGAGGTAGGACCCGGCCCGGCTGGCGAGAAACACGGCGGCACCCGCCATGTCGTCGTCGCGGCCGACCCGGCGCAGCGGGGCCGCCGCCGCGATCTTGTCGCCGATGGCATCGAGAGTGGTCGCCATCATCTGCGACGGGAACACTCCCGGTGCTACCGCGTTCACCGTGATGTGCTGTGGGCCCAGCTCCCTGGCAAGCACCCGGGTGAGCTGATGGAGTGCCGCTTTGCTGCTGGCGTACGAGTAGTTGGGCGCCGGGGCGACGTGGATGGCGGCGATGCTGCCGATGTTGATGATCCGTGCGGGATCATCGGCCGTGCCCGCCTTGCGAAGCGCCGGGAGCAATGCCTGCACCAGCCAGAACGGCGACTTGAGGTTGAGGTCGAGCACTGTGTCCCAGGCCTCGTCCGGGAAGGTCTCCAGCGGCTCGCGCCACATCGCTCCCGCGTTGTTGACAAGGATGTCCAGGCCTTCCGAGTCGGCCGTGACAAGATCAGCGAGGCGCTGACACTCGTCGTGCCTGGACAGGTCGGCGGGGATCGCTCGCACATCGCCGAATTCGGACAGCAGACGCTGTGCCTCCGCACACGTGTCCGCGTTGCGTGAGCTGATGACGACGCGGGCGCCCGCCTGGAGAAGGCCGCGCGCTATCATCATCCCGATTCCTCTGGTGCCGCCAGTGACAAGGGCGTACTTTCCCCTCAGATCGAAAAGCTCTGCGTGAGTGGTGAACTGGTTCTCCGCCATTGGTCTCCGTCACTTCTGTCGTAAAAGAATGTGCCGACACGGTCACGTATTCGGGGCAGCTGAATTGAATGATGACGGTAAAGCTGCAGTGCGTTTCCATGAAGTGTTGTCGGCGCTTTCGGCTCAACCAGATTGACAGGTGTTCGGAACATCGGGGAGATCCTGGTGATACAGGTACTGTCAGACCCCCCTTCCCTGGTGCGCTGATTCCGGATCACCCCGGCTTGATGCCCGTGGATGGTTCACCCAGAAACGAAGAAGTGCCTTGCGGCTTGCGACGACGGGGTTTTTCCAGGACCACATCAGGCGCGATCGACAAGGCACTTCCGAGATGCCAAGTTCCCATGCCGCGGCGGCGGTCTCATCCGCGTTCGACGACCCGAGCCCGATCGCGTACGGCGGACTGGAGCCGGTGGTGCGGCCGGCCGAGCGGTGCGGTCTGCCCGAGCCGGCCGGCGAGCACGTCCGGCTGCCCGCCTCGAAGTACGGCACCGGCGCCTACGAAACCCCTTCCGCCACGATCACCAGCGCCGAGCGCAACGCCCCCGCCACATCGGTCTCCCGCACCGCGTCCGTCTCCGCCTCGTCCGCACGCCAGGCCAACCGCTCAACCGCCGCGCGCAGCGCGGCGTTCAGCATCGCCGCCTGGATCATGGGGCGCAGGTCGTCGGCCGGCAGGCCAGCGCGGTGGGCCAGGGCGCGGGCGAAGGCCGGCTCGGCCTCGTCGTAGGTCTGGAGCCAGATCGCGCGGAGGCCGGGTTCGGTGCGGGTGAGGCGTACGAGTGCGCTGCCGGTCGGGCCGTCGGGGCCGGTCGCGGCGAGGAGGCCGGTCGCGAGGTCCGGGCCGAAGAGGTCTTCCAGGGGGTGGCCGGGGCGCCATTCCCGCAGCCGGGCGGCGATCACGTCGATACCGGCCGAGAAGAGCGGCCGTACGCAACTCTCCTTGCTCGGGAAGTAGCGCCACACGGTGCGCGCGGAGACACCGACCGCCTGGCCGATCTGTTCGCCGGTGGTCGCCGCGACGCCCTGGGCGACGAACAGTTCCACCGCGGCCCGGGCGATCTCCAGGCGGATCTCGGCCTTGCGCGCCTCGGTCAGAGGCGGTCGTCCCGTGCGTCCGCTGGGTGTGGTCATCGGTTCCCCTCCTGCTGTGGTCGTGACCTCCCGGGATTCTCCACCATGACCCGCCCTCGACTTTATGTCACTTGAAGACATTAAGTCGTATAGTGCGAGGCGGCCCCACAGCACTGAGGAGGCCCCACAGCACTACGGACAGGAGCACCTCATGGCCACTGGACTCGACGGACGCAGCGTCATCGTCACCGGAGCGGGTTCGGGCATCGGACGTGCCGCCGCCCTGGCCTTCGCCGCGGAGGGCGCCAAGGTCCTGGTCGCCGATCTGAACGTCGACGGCGCCGAGGCGGTCGTGAAGGAGATCGAGCAGGCCGGTGGGATCGCCGTCGCGGTCACGGGCGACCTGAGCGAGCAGGCGGTCGTGGACGAGGTCGCCGCGACCGCCGTGGAGCGGTTCGGCGGGGTCGACGTGCTGGTGAACAACGCCGGGATCATGGACCGCATGTCGGCGCTGGCGGACGTGACCGACGCGGAGTGGGAGCGGGTCATCCGGGTCAATCTGACCGCGCCCTTCCTGCTCGCCCGGGCCGTGCTGCCGCACATGCTGGCGGCGGGCCGGGGCGCGATCGTGAACACCGCCTCCGAGGCGGGTCTCCGGGGCAGCGCGGCGGGCGCCGCTTACACGGCCTCCAAGCACGGTGTCGTCGGCCTGACCAAGTCCCTGGCCGTGATGTACCGCAAGCAGGGCATCCGGGCCAACGCCATCGCCCCCGGCGGTACGGCGACCAACATCACGGTGGACGCCGACCGGACCGCCCTCGGCCCCGCCGCGCTCGGCCCGCACTTCGTCAACGTGGGCCGCGTGGCCCAGCCCGAGGAGCAGGCCGCCGCCATCGTGTTCCTCGCCTCGGACGCGGCGAGCAACATCAACGGCGTGATCCTGCCGGTCGACGACGGCTGGTCGGCGGTCTGACGCCACCGCCTCTCCGACGGCCCGCGTTCTCAGTCGGTACCGGTACCGGCACCGGCTCCCGTGCCGGTACCTGTGCCCATGCCGGTGCCGACGAAGAGCCGCGCCAACCGCTGCCCCGTCTCCACGGCCGCCGCATGGTCCTCGATGGGCTTCACCCGCGCGTCCTTGAACACGATGTAGGTGACCCCCGAGTCCGTCCCGCCGCCGCGCGGATCGGTGCGGATGCCCAGCCCCTTGGCCGTGGCGTACGACGCCTCGCCGATGATGTCGTGCGGTCCGACGTCTCCTACGACGGCGTACTGCACCCGGTCCCGGTAGACGACGGCGGCGACCGAGCCGCCGCCGATGCCGTGGTCCCGGTGGTTCCAGAGGGCGCTGGCGGCCGGGACGACGATGTACGGGAGCCGTTCGGCGTCCAGGTAGCGGCCGTCGGACTGCTGGAACGCCGTCATGGACGAGAAGAGCGGGTCGGTGCGCGCGTTGCACTTGGCACCGGCCTGGCCGTCGCAGTCGATGTCCAGGTCGGCCTTCCAGTAGACGGCCTCCTTGGTGCCGCAGACCGGGATCGTCGCGCGCTCCCCGTCGTCGCTGCGGTACCGGCCGCGCGAGACGGGGGCGCAGTCCCGCACCTTGGCCAGCAGGTCGGCGGCACGGACGTCGCCCTCGCGCAGCGCACCCGGCCCCGCCAGGGGCCGGACCCAGGCGACAGGTGCGGCGGGCAGCGTGGTCGGGGCGAGCAGGGCGGCGCCGGCCACGGCCAGCGTCAGCGACTGGACACGCACGATAGAGGACCCTCTCCTGGGGGATCTGACGAACACTCAGCCCACCCTGGTGCCGGTCCGATCACGCGGCCACTGGTAGGGGGCCGGACGGTGCACGGCCCGGATTCCCGACGGGGACCTTGGACCCTGAGCCCGTGTCACGCCGAACAGAGACCGGAACACTGAGCCCGCGTCACGTCGCACGGGGACCGGACCCCTGAGCCCATGTCACGCCGCACGAGGATCGAGCCCTTGAGGCCGCGCCACCCCCGAAGACAACCAAGCCCCCGGACCTGCATCACTCCGGCCGGAGGCCAAGCCCGCACGCCCGAGCCACTCCGGCCGGCAACCGAGTCCCTGAGCCCCTGCCCCTCCAAGTGGAAGCCGGGCCCGCATGCCCACGTCTCTCCGGACGGAAGCCGAACCCGCAAGCCCACGCCACTCCGGACGGAAGCCGAGCCTCCAAGCCCGCACGCCCCCGCCGCTCCCGACGGGGACCGGGGACCTGAGCCCATGTCGGCCCCGGTCACCCGGTCGCCCGCGCCGGCGCGGGATCAGCGACGACAGCGGTCCGCGCCACCGGCATGAACTGCCCATTCTCAGGGGCGAGTTCAGCCGTGAGGACTTCAGCATACGTAACCCTCGTGCCCGTTCGGCAACGACGCCCCTCTTGATGCGGCCGCACCACCCAGGTCATATTGGTCCGGACCTTTCCGTCATGTGGTGCCCGCGTAATGCCGGGAGGCAGCATCGTGCGACGCGTCCGTGCCACCCCAGCCCTCTCCCGTACGGCCCTGGCGTGCGCCGCGCTCCTGCTGCTCGCCTCCTGCGGCACGAGCGAGGAGGGAGACAGTCACGCCCCCGGTGCCCCGGCCGGGGTCACGGCCGCGGCGGGCAGCGCGACCAGCGTGCATGTCATGTGGGACGCGGTGACGGCGAACCCGGGCGTCGACACCTACGAGATATATCGGGGCAGCACGAAAGTGAAGGAAGTACCGGGTTCCGAGCACATGGTGGATGTCACCAGGCTCCGGCCCGCCACCCTGTACTCCTTCACCGTGCGGGCCCGGGACACCGACGGCCGCCTGGGACCACGCAGCCGGGAGGTCCTGGCCCGGACACCGGACACCGTCGCGGCCGACCGCTCGGCGCCCACCCGTCCGGGCGCACCGCGGGGCCGGGTCATCGGCAGCCGTGCCGTCCAGCTCTCCTGGGGCACCTCGACGGACGACCAGGGTGTGGTGTCGTACGACATCTATCAGGGCGGGGCGAAGATCCACAGTGTGGGCGGAGCACAGACCGCGACCGTGGTCACGGGGCTGCGGCCGAGCACGCGTTACTCGTTCACCGTGCGGGCCCGGGACGCCGCCGACAATCTCTCGCCCGCGAGCACGGCCGTCCCGCTCACCACCGCGCCGGGCAGTGACGACGGGCAGGGCACCGCCCCCACGGACTTCCGAGCGACCACGCACCGGGGTGACGACGGGGCGTACTACATCGACCTGTCCTGGGTGCCACCGCGTACGGACGGGGTGGTCACGGAGTACCAGGTCCACCTCGACGGACAGCCCGCCACCTCACTGGTCTGGGGCGGGACAGCCCCGCGCGACCGGGCGACGTACAGCTTCTACGTGGGCCGGGATGCCGGGGTGAGCCATCAGGTGCGGCTCAGGGCGCGGCTGCCGGACGGGGCATGGGGCGGGTTCTCGGCGGAGCGGACGGTGACGACGGGCACGGCCGAGCCGTAGGCATTCCGCAGGACGACGGCTCAATTCCGTTGGCTGGAAGGGGAGTTGGGCGAGAGCTGTTCGTGCGGTGGTCGCGCGGTGTGGTGCCGGCCTCAGTGGCGGACCGGAGTGCCCGCGGACCCTCCGACCAACACCTCGTACTTCACCCGCCCCCAGGTTCACCGGACAGCCCGCACACCACGCTCGTACGGGACCGGCTGCTCCGGGCGGACCCAGCTGGTGAGCCCGCGCCCTGGCGAGGCCGCCCGATCCGCGCCCCTGACAACGCATCATCCCTGCGCCGGACGAAGGAATCCGTCACCTGCCCGGTCCCCGTCCGCATGCGGGACGGGCCGGGGGCGCGTTGGCTTCCTTGGAGGCAGCACGGCCGTTTCCCGATCCCGGCGGCGCAAGGGATGTTCCGCCAACCGTGCCGTTGGAGGGCAGTCCCATGCGCACTTCTCAGCTCCTACTCCGCTCCGGCCTGACCGTGACAGCCGCCGCCGCTCTTCCGCTCGCCCTGATCGCCCCGGCCGCCGACGCGGCTTCGGGCATCTCGGTGAGCACGACGGGGACCACGGTCTCGGTCACGACCAGCGCCTGCTCCCAGAACCGCACCACCGGCGTCTGGGGCACCGGCTCACTCCTCACCAGCAGCCAGGGGAGCTTCGCCGAGGGCCGGAAGGCGACCCTGGCGGGGACGACCATCAGTCAGTCCACCGCCTGGACCAACGTCACCCCGGGCACCTACACCGTCATCGTGATGTGCCAGAACGGCAGCACACCCGTCGGCACCCAGTCCGTGATCGTCTCCGCCACCACCACGCCCACGGTCGTCGCCACGGCCTCGCCCTCGCGCGGCGTCATGGGCGGCCTCGGCGGCGCCACCAAGGACTACGGCCCCCTCACCCTGGGGGTCGGCGGGGGCCTGGTCGCGGTCGGCGTCCTCGCGACGGCCTGGTTCCTGCGCAGACGCGCGAAGCCGTACCGCCTCTGACCGCCCGACCGTACCGACGGACGAGGGGCCGCCCGGTTCCACGGGCGGCCCCTCCCCCATGTCCTACGGCCGCCCGACGCATCGCGCCTACGGCCACTCGGCGCATGTCCTACGGCAACTCGGCGAACTCCTCGATCGCCTGCGTGAGCCACCGCGTCCAGAAGGTCTCCAGATCGATGCCGGCGCGCAGCACAAGGTGCTGGAGCCGGTCCTGGGCGCTGTCCCGGCCGGGCGGGAAGTCGCGCTTCTCGATCTCCTCGTACTCCGCCAACTGCCGCTGGTGCAGGGTGAGATGGCGGCGCAGGTCGCTCTCGATACCGGCCGTGCCGACGACCGCCGCGGCGCGCAGCCGCAGCAGCATCGTGTCGCGCAGCGGCTTGGGGTCCTGGGCGGACGCGGTCCAGCGGGCCAGTTCGGCGCGGCCCGCGGGGAGGACCTCGTAGCGTTTCTTCTGGCCGCGAGCCGGCTGCTCGGACGCGAGTGCGCGGATCTGGCCCTCGGACTCCAGTTTTCCCAGCTCGCGATAGATCTGCTGGTGCGTCGCCGACCAGAAGTAACCGATCGACCGGTCGAAGCGCCGGGTCAGTTCGAGACCCGAGGACGGCTTCTCCAGGAGGGCGGTGAGGATCGCGTGCGGGAGTGACATGGGGTCATCCTAGGGACGGCCCTCAGAGGGCCGCCGCGACCTCGGTGCCCTGCTTGATGGCCCGCTTGGCGTCCAGTTCGGCGGCCACGTCGGCGCCGCCGATGAGGTGCACGGCGCGTCCGGCGGCGGTCAACTCGTCGTACAGGTCGCGGCGCGGGTCCTGCCCGGTGCACAGGACGACCGTGTCGACCTCCAGGACGGTGCTGGTGCCGTCGACGGTGACGTGCAGTCCGGCGTCGTCGATCAGGTCGTACTGGACGCCCGGGACCATGGTGACGCCCCGGTGCTTGAGTTCCGCGCGGTGGATCCAGCCCGTGGTCTTGCCGAGTCCGGCGCCGACCTTGGTGGCCTTGCGCTGGAGGAGGTGGACGCTGCGCGGCGGCGCGGGCCGCTCGGGTGCGGCGAGGCCGCCGGGAGCCGCGTAGTCCATGTCGACGCCCCAGGCGCGGAAGTACGTCGCCGGGTCCTCGCTCGCCTTGTCGCCGCCGTCGGTGAGGAACTCCGCGACGTCGAAGCCGATGCCGCCCGCGCCGAGGATCGCGACGCGCTCGCCGACGGGGACGCGGTCGCGCAGGACGTCGAGGTAGCCGACGACGCTGGGGTGGTCGGCGCCGGGGATGTCCGGGGTGCGCGGGGTGACTCCGGTGGCGACGACCACTTCGTCGTAGCCGCCCAAGTCACCTGCCGTCACACGGGTGTTGAGGCGTACGTCCACACCGTGCTCGTCGAGCCGCGTGCGGAAGTAGCGCAGCGTCTCGTCGAACTCCTGCTTGCCCGGGACCTGTCGGGCGACGTTGAGCTGTCCGCCGATCTCGGCGGCGGCGTCGTACAACGTGACCTCGTGGCCGCGCTCGGCCGCGCTCACAGCGCAGGCGAGTCCCGCCGGACCCGCGCCCACCACCGCGACGCGTTTGCGCAACCGCGTCGGGGCGAGGACGAGTTCGGTCTCGTGGCAGGCGCGCGGGTTGACCAGGCAGGAGGTGATCTTCCCGCTGAAGGTGTGGTCGAGGCAGGCCTGGTTGCAGCCGATGCAGGTGTTGATGGCGTCGGCACGGCCGGCCGCGGCCTTGGCGACGAAGTCCGGGTCGGCGAGCATCGGGCGGGCCATCGACACCATGTCGGCGTACCCGTCGGCGAGCAACTGCTCCGCCAGTTCAGGGGTGTTGATGCGGTTAGTGGTCACGAGGGGGATGGACACCGCGCCCATCAGCTTCTTCGTCACCCAGGTGTACGCGCCGCGCGGGACCGAGGTCGCGATGGTGGGGATGCGCGCCTCGTGCCAGCCGATGCCGGTGTTGATGATGGTCGCCCCGGCGGCCTCAACTGCCTTGGCCAGACTGGTGACTTCGTCGAGCGTGGAGCCGCCGGGCACGAGGTCCAGCATCGACAGCCGGTAGACGATGATGAAGTCCTCGCCGACCGCCTCGCGCACCCGGCGCACGATCTCGACCGGGAAGCGCGTCCGGTTCTCGTAGGAGCCGCCCCAGCGGTCGTCGCGGTGGTTGGTCTGCCGGGCGATGAACTCGTTGATGAGGTAGCCCTCGGAGCCCATGATCTCGACGCCGTCGTAGCCGGCCCGGCGGGCGAGGCGGGCCGTACGGACGTAGTCCTCGACCGTCTGCTCGACCTCGTCGTCGCCGAGCGCGCGGGGCACGAAGGGGCTGATCGGCGCCTGGAGGGCGCTCGGCGCGACCAGGTCCCGGTGGTAGGCGTAGCGCCCGAAGTGCAGGATCTGCATCGCGATCCGGCCGCCCTCGCGGTGCACGGCGGCGGTGATCGCGGTGTGCTGTTCGGCCTCGGCATCGGTGGTCAGCTTGGCGCCGCCCTCGTAGGGCCGGCCGGCCTCGTTGGGCGCGATGCCTCCGGTGACGATCAGGCCGACACCGCCCCGCGCGCGTGCCGCGTAGAACTCCGCCATGCGCTCGAATCCGCGCTCGGCCTCTTCCAGGCCCACGTGCATGGAGCCCATGAGGACGCGGTTGGGCAGCGTGGTGAAGCCCAGGTCGAGCGGGTTCAGCAGGTGCGGGTAACGGCTCATCGAGGCCTCCGTGCGCGGTGTCGTGCCTCTTTTGTAGAGGACGCGGAGGTGATTATGCAACTAGTTGCACAATCGGTGGCGTGTGAGCCTACTCGCCCCGCCCGGCCCCCTCCGGGGCCTGCGGGCGCCGATTCACAGGGATTTATTACTGGTTCTTTATCGTCCGCCCCGGAGAATCAAAGGCAGGCGTGCCGGTGGGATGCCGTGCGCGCGTGGCCTAGGGAGCGAGCCGTGACGCACGATCCTGAGCACGAAGCCGGCGACAGCGCGGCGATACCTCCGCTGCCCGATCACGCACCCGAGATGGAGGTGCTGACGGGACCCGCTGGCGCGGAGCGCGAGCACGGTCTCGACCGGTTGTGGCGGCAGCGCTCGCGGCGGTCCCGGGCGGTGATCGCCGCGGCCACCGTGACCGTGCTGGGGCTCGGCGCGACCGTCGCCTACGCGGCGACCTCCGGCGGTTCGGGCGACGCCGCCCTGCCCGCCGCCGCGGGGACCCCGTCCGGCTCGCCCTCGCCGGACGGTCCCGGCTTCCGGCACGGGGGCGGGATGTGGTTCGGGTTCGGGGTCGGCGGCACCGCCGTGCACGGCGAGGCGACGGTCAAGGACAGCAGCACCGGCAAGTGGGTCGTACGGATCTGGCAGCGCGGCACGGTCACGAAGGTGGACGGCGACCAGGTCACCGTCAAGAGCGACGACGGCACCTCGTGGACCTGGACCGTGGGTTCCGGCGCCACGGCCGAGGGCGCCGGCACCCTCAAGAAGGGCGACACGGCCTCCCTGACCGGCACCCGCTCCGACTCCGGCACCCGGACCGCCGACCGGGCCTTCACCGGCACCTTCGACCGCAGGACCCCGGACGACCGGCCCAGCGGATTCCCGGGCGGCGGCCGCGGCCACCCCTGGGACCACGGCGACCGCGGCGCGAGCCCCGCCCCCAGCCCGTCCGGCAGCGGCGCTACGACCTGAGGGGCCCCGCCGTCCTGACGCCGATCACGACGTTCGCGTACAGCTCCTCGGAGTAGGCCGAGCGCGTCGTGAGCCCGGCGCGCGTGAACGCCTCGACGGCGGACGGGAGTTGACGCTCGCTCGTCTCGACGAGCAGACAGCCGCCGGGCGCGAGCCAGTCGGGCGCCCCGGTGGCGACCGCGCGGAGGATGTCGAGACCGTCGGTGCCGCCGTCGAGGGCGACCAGCGGTTCGTGCTCGCGGGCCTCGGCGGGCAGCAGACCGACCTCGCCGCTCGGAACGTACGGCACATTGGCCGCGAGGATGTCGACCCGGCCGCGCAAGGCGTCGGGCAGCGCCGCGAACAGGTCGCCCGTGTGGACGTGGCCGCCGTAGGGGGCGACATTGCGGCGGGCGCAGTCCGTGGCGGCGGGGTCGATGTCGGCGGCGTGCAGTTCGACCCGGCCGAGGGCGGCGGCGAGTGCCGCGCCGACCGCACCCGAACCGCAGCACAGGTCCACGACGACGGACGCGTCCGGAGCCTGCGCGAGGGCCTGCTCGACGAGGAACTCGGTACGGCGGCGGGGCACGAACACACCAGGTTCCAGGACGATGCGAAGTCCGCCGAACTCGGCCCAGCCGACGACGAGTTCGAGGGGCAGGCCCGCGACCCGGCGGTCCACCATGGCGGTGAGTTCGTCCGGGGTGCGGGCGGCGGAGAGGATCAGTCGCGCCTCGTCCTCGGCGAAGACACAGCCCGCGGTACGGAGCGCGGCGACGACGGAGGCGGGAGAAAGAGAGGGCATGAAAACCGAGAGCCTTTCGGGAGGTAGCCGAAGGGTGCTCTCGCGGTCACCTGCTAGCGGTGATCCGAGCCGTCCTGAGGGGAGAGCACCCGGCCTGACACAGCGGAAATGGGTCTCACCTCCCGGGAGTTGACGGCCGGGACCGTCCCCGACCGATGAGCAACACTACCCGAACCACCGGGCCCACGAGGGGCCGACCCCCGTGCCGAGTTGTACTCTGCAACAACCGGGAGGACGAGGGAGATTCCAGTGCGAGCGGACCAGGCCGTGGAGACCATTCAGCGCGAGATGACGGTCTTCGCGCGCCGCGCCCGCGCCTCGGCGGGCCGCCTCCACCCCGAGCTGTCGCTGGTGTCGTACACCCTGCTCGGCCACCTGGAGGAGAAGGACGGCTGCCGGGCCACCGACCTGGCCGCGCACTACGCCCTCGACAAGTCCACGGTCAGCCGTCAGGTCGCCGCCCTGGAGCGCGCCGACCTCATCGAGCGCCGCCTCGACCCCGAGGACCACCGCGTCCAGGTCCTGCACCTCACCGCCGCCGGCCGGCGGATCCTCGCCCAGGTCACCGAGAACCGCCAGGCCGCCTTCCGCGAACGGCTGGCGGACTGGCCGGAGGAGGACCTGACCCGGTTCGCGGGCTATCTGGAGCGCTACAACGCGTGGCCGGGCGCGGGCCCGGCCGAGGAGGGCTGAGGCGCTCCGGTCCTACGACACCGCCACGGACCGCGTCTGCGCGAGGTGCTCCGGCGCCCGTGCCGCGAGGAACGCGGTGTTGAGGCGCAGGCGGAACCCCAGGGACTCGTACAGCCGTATCGCGGTGGTGTTGCCCGCGCCGGTGTGCAGGAACGGGGTCTCGCCGCGTTCGCGGATGCCGTGGGCGACGGCCCGGATGAGGCGGCCGGCGAGGCCCTCGCCTCGGGCGGAGGGGTCGGTGCAGACGGCGCTGATCTCGGTCCAGCCCGGCGGGTGCAGCCGCTCGCCGGCCATGGCGACGAGGGCGCCGTTCCGGCGGATGCCCAGGTAGGTGCCGAGTTCGACGGTGCGGGGCAGGAACGGGCCGGGCTTGGTCCGGTCCACCAGGTCGAGCATCTCGGGGACGTCGGCCGGGCCGAGGAGGATCGCCTCCGGGTCCGGTGCGGCGGCCATCCCGTCGTCGACCATCTGCACCCCGTCGACGTGGAAGGTGATCTCCCAGTCGTCCGGCACCTGGTCCCGGAAGCCGAGGAGCGGGATCTCGGCGCCCGGTCCGGAGAACGCGGCGACGTCCGCCCAGTCGTCGGCGTCGGGCTCGTCGGGCAGGGCGAGCCACGGGGTCACATCGACCGGGTACCGCAGAATACGCCCGCGCCGCTCGGCGAAGTGGGCGTGCGGGCCGGTGAGGGCGGCGCGGGCGGGGTTGTCGAGGACGCGTTCGTCGGACGTGCTCATGCGGTGACCTCGATCACGATCTTGCCTCGGGCGTGGCCTTCCTCGACGGTGCGCAGGGCCTCGCCCGCCCGGTCGAGCGGGAAGGTCCGTGTCACGTGCGGGTCCAGTCGGCCGCTGACCACGAGCTGCGCGAGCGCGTCGAGGACGGCGGCGGTGCGGGCGCGCTCGACGCGGGCGCCGCCGAGCTTCTCGACCTCGGGGGCGGGGGCTCCGGCGGTGATGAGTTCCGTGCGGTCGGTGAGAAGAGTGGCGGCCTCGGCGAGCACCTCGCCGCCGACGAGGTCGTAGACGCCGCCGATGCCGTCCGGGGCGACGGCTCGCACGCGCGGGGCGAGGTCGGGTCCGGAGGGGACGTGGACCGCGCCCAGCGACTCCACCAGGTCCTTCTTGCCCTCGCTCGCCACGCCCACGGCGCGCAGTCCTAGGGCGCGGGCGATCTGCAGGGCCGCGGAGCCCACACCGCCGCCCGCGCCGGTGACCAGCACGGTCGCGCCTGCGGGCAGGTCGAGCTGGCGGACGCCGTCGTAGGCGGTCGCGGAGGCGACGGGCAGGGTGGCGGCGTCCTGGAAGGACAGCTCGGCGGGCTTGTGCGCGGCGACCGTCACGGGCAGCAGGGCGTACTCGGCGTATCCGCCGGCCACCGTGCTGCCGAACACCTCGTCGCCGACGGCGAACCCGTCCACGTCGGCACCGATCTCCCGCACGACGCCCGAGACCTCTTGGCCGAAGACCGCGGGGAACGCGCGTGAGCCGGTCTCGCCGGGCCGCCGGTAGCCGTTGCGCTGCTTCCAGTCGACGGGGTTCACCCCGGCCGCGCGCACCGCGACGAGGATCTCACCGGGGCCGGGGCGGGGCTGCTCCACCTCGACCAGGGCCTCGGTCTCGACTCCCCCGTAACGCGTGAAGACATACGCCTTCGGCATCTGCTCCCTCACTCTCCTCGGCACCGGCTCTCCGTACCCGAGCCGCATTGAAGACCAAGGTCGGCCGCCGGGGAGCTATTCCCCGGGACGCGGAGAGTTCATACGGCCGCAATGATCGGCGGCCACCCCCGGACCTGGGCATACCTCGTGGACGCGTACCGTTGAAACGAGAAACAACTGATCACGCTCGCCCGGCGGACCCGCGCCGCAGCGACCTGGAGGCTCCACCCGTATGTACGTCACCCGAGGCTTCACCGGACGCCCCCGCGTCCCCGACGCCGGCCTGCCGCCCGGCCAGTACGACGCGGGCGACGACTGGCCCGTCCTGTCCGCCGAGGTCACCCCCGACCTCGCGCCCGCCGACTGGACGTTCCGCGTCGACGGACTCGTGGCGGAGCCGCGCACCTGGAACTGGACGCAGGCGCACGAACTGCCTTCGTCGGCCTACGAGGGCGACATCCACTGTGTGACGAGCTGGTCGAAGTTCGGGGTGCGGTTCGGGGGCGTCTCGCTGGACGCGTTCCTCGATGTGGTCCGGCCCCATGTGTCCGCCACCCATGTGGTCGCGTATTCGCACACCGGGTACACCACGAACCTCCCGCTCGAGGACGTCACCGGCGGTCGTGCCTGGATCGCCTGGGAGTACGACGGCAGGCCGCTGCCCGCCGAGCACGGCGGGCCCGCCCGGCTGCTGGTGCCGCACCTGTACTTCTGGAAGAGCGCCAAGTGGATCGCGGGCCTGCGTCTCCTCGACCACGACGAGCCGGGCTTCTGGGAGCAGAACGGCTATCACGGGCGGGGCAACCCCTGGGAGGAACAGCGGTACTCCGGTGACTGAGACCTTCGCGCCGACCACCAGGTTCGCGGTGCCGGGACGCATCGCCGTCAGCAACCGCGCCGCCGCCGTGTGGCAGACCGCCACGCTCAGCGAGATCCGCCGGGAGACCCCGCACGCCTCCACGTTCCGCTTCGCGGTGCCCGGCTGGGGCGGCCATCTGCCCGGCCAGCACCTGATGCTGCGGCTCCGGGCCGAGGACGGCTATGTGGCGCAGCGCCACTACTCGATCGCCTCGCACCCGGACGACGCCGGGCATGTGGAGCTGACCCTGGACCATGTCGAGGGCGGCGAGGTGTCCGGCTGGTTCCACACGGTGGCCCGGCCCGGTGACGAGGTCGAGGTGCGCGGCCCGCTGAGCGGCTTCTTCGCCTGGCCGGGCGACCGGCCCGCGCTGCTGCTGGGCGCGGGTTCCGGGGTCGTACCGCTGATGTCGATGATCCGGCAGCACCGGGCGCGGAACCTGTCCGTGCCGCTCCGGCTGCTGGTGTCGGCGCGCGGTCCCGAGGAGTTGATCTACGCGCGGGAGTACGGCGCGGAGACCACGGCCGTGTTCACGCGCAGTGCGCCGGAGGGTGTGCCGGTGGGACGTATGGCCGCCGCACATGTGGCGCCACTCCTGGCCGAGCCGCCTGCCGGTGGGTGGGAGGCCTATGTGTGCGGGTCCAACGGCTTCGCCGAGCATGCCTCGCGGCTGCTGGTCGAGGCGGGCCAGCCGGTGGACCGCATCCGCATCGAGCGCTTCGGCTGAGGTTCGGGTCCCGGTTCTGCCTACGGTTTCGGGTCCCGGCCGAGGTTCCGGTTGAGGGAAGTACCTCGGAGGGGGTACGACTTCTGTGTGGACGCTCGCATGCGTGCGCGGTGTCGAGGCGGCGGCGGACCGGCCCCCAGGGGCTTGCGGCCTTACGGTTCCTCGGCTCCGGTGACGGCGAGGAGACCGACATGCGGACCCGGGTACAGAGTCGACGCCGACGGCACAATCCGCTGCGGCGCCGGTCGGACGTCGTGGAGGCGTGGACGGCGCTGGTCGTCACCGTTCTGCTGTTCGTCGGCGCTCCCCTGGCAGGCGCCGCCGCGGGGCTGTGGGCGCACGACCAGGCCCGGACGATCGCCGCGACCCAGCGCGCCGACCGTCATCGCGTCCACGCGCGGGTGATCGGAAACCCGCCCTCCGGACTCACCTCGGTGGAAGGCACCGGCTCGCAGACCTTCCCGGTCGCGGTGCGCTGGACCGACCCCGGCAAGGGTTCGCGTACGGCCACGGCCCAGGTCCCGGTGGACACGGCACGCGGTGACACGGTGGACATATGGCTCGACGCCAAGGACCGCGTCGTCTCCCCGCCCGCGGGTCAAGTGGCCGTCTGGCAGCACACGTTGACGATCGGCGTATGGACGACGGGCGGCGTGATCGGCGCGGCCCTCCTCACCTCCGCGGTGACCCGCCGGGTCGCCCTACGACACCGCCTGGCCGAGTGGGAACGGGACTGGGCACTCACGGAACCGGAGTGGACGCGACGGCGGGCGTGACGGGCGGGGG
>NZ_JAENRY010000208.1 GCF_016612545.1 Streptomyces sp. MBT65
GGTGTCGGGGGTGAGGGAGTGGTGCGGGCGGCGGGGTTCCTCGCAGTGCCGGACCTGGAAGCCCAGCGGGAGGGCGGCGGCGAGGTAGGCGCTGAGCGGGCGGTGAAACTCGGTGAGAAGGGACGGGCGGCCGTCCGGGCCGGGTCGGCGGGGCAGGGTCGGCCGGAGATAGGCGACCAGCGGGTGGGCGTCGGAGACGACGAGGTGTCCGCCGGGGCGCAGGACGCGTGCGAACTCCCTTAGCGCCGGGGTCAGTTCGGGAAGGTGGGCCAGGGCGAGCGCGCACACTACGGTGTCGACCGCGTTGTCGGGAAGCGGGAGGCGGTGCAGGTCGCCCTCGTGGAAGTCGACGTCCGGCAGGCGCTCGCGGGCCCGGGCGAGCATGGCCGGGGAGGCGTCGACGCCGGTCACCTGGTGGCCGAGTCCGTGCAGGTGGGCGGTGTGGCGGCCGGTGCCGCAGGCCGCGTCGAGCGCCGTGCCGACGGGCAGGCCGTCCAGGATGCGCCGGACGACGGGCTGCTCGACGTCGATCATGTCGTTGCCGGGGGCGTCGTAGTGCGGTGCCCAGTCCTGGTAGACGTCCGCCGTGCTGATCGCGCCCGGTTCCGCGGTGACGCCCTCGGCGTGGGCGAGGGCGGGGGTGTCCAGCAAGGTGCGGATCTCGGCGATCCGGGCCTCTACGAACGCCCGGTCGGCGCTTCCCTCCTTGAAACCGCGCAGCAGGGCGGCGCCTTCGATGCCCAGCAGGTATCCCAGGGGACTCAGATAGGTCACCCGCGCACGGTACGGATCCGCCCGCCGGCCGCTCCACGGGTTTTCCGGCGCCGCGCCTCTTCAGGAAGTGGCGGCGCACGCCTCCGGGAAGTGGTCGGCGCGTGCACCAAAGCGACTCACCGTTCTCGCGAGTCACACTCTGTAACCGCGATGGTGCCCGGAGCCGGACTTGAACCGGCACGCCCGCGAAGGGGCAGCGAGGTTTAAGCTCGCCGTGTCTGCATTCCACCATCCGGGCAGGCCGTGGGCTCCGCATCGAGGTCACGAGCCTATCGGGACGCGCGTCCCCAACAGCGGGCAGGCGGACCGATGTTGTCTTATTTTATTGATGTCTGAGGGTGCATCAGACCATGGAAAGAGCCATCAGCACTTGCCAATAGCCTTGCGTGCGTTCTGGGGCCTCGTATGCGGAATGACGGAATTTCACCGCCCGAACGAGGGTGCTCCACCGGTTCTTGACGTGGTGGGTCACGGGGGCGGACCCAGGGACCGTCTCGGGGGTGGTCCTCATCCCCAGGTATGACAGCGCTGAGCGCAGTCCGTCTGAAGGCTGCCCCCGGAACCGGAACAGCGGCTGACTACACGGCGCGGCAGGGCCGAGAGGATGGGACACGTCCCCAGCAAGACCGTCGTCCCGACAGGAGCGCCCTCCGTGACCACCACCCCCATCGCCGAACGGACCACCTCAGTGGCCGCGCGTGCCACGGATCTTTCCAAGGTCTACGGACAGGGCGAGACCCAGGTGGTCGCCCTCGACCGGGTCTCGATCGCCTTCCGGCAGGCCGAGTTCACCGCGATCATGGGCCCCTCGGGGTCCGGCAAGTCCACGCTGATGCACTGTGTGGCCGGCCTGGACTCCTTCTCGTCCGGTTCCGTGCGCATCGGTGACACCGAGCTGGGCGCCCTGAAGGACAAGCAGCTCACCAAGTTGCGCCGGGACAAGATCGGTTTCATCTTCCAGGCGTTCAACCTGCTGCCGACGCTGACGGCCCTGGAGAACATCACGCTCCCGATGGACATCGCGGGCCGCAAGCCCGACAAGGAGTGGCTGGACTCGGTGATCCGGATGATCGGCCTCTCCGACCGGCTCAAGCACCGGCCCTCCGAGCTCTCCGGCGGCCAGCAGCAACGCGTCGCCGTGGCACGGGCGTTGGCCTCCCGCCCCGACATCATCTTCGGCGACGAGCCGACCGGAAACCTCGACTCGCGCTCCGGCGCGGAGGTGCTGGGCTTTCTCCGCAACTCCGTACGGGAGTTGGGGCAGACGGTGGTCATGGTGACCCACGACCCGGTGGCGGCGGCGTACGCGGACCGGGTGGTGTTCCTCGCGGACGGACGCATCGTCGACGAGGTCTACGAGCCGACCGCGGACTCGGTGCTCGACCGGATGCTGCATCTTTCTGGGGGAAACCCCCAGACCCCCTGAGTTCGACGCCAAGGGCCGTACCAGCTAGGCCCTCTGACGGTTCCTCAACTCGCCGCCACGGCACCTGACTTCATCTGTCGCGGCAACCGACTTCGCCGCTCCGGCACGCCGTCTCGCCGTCCCGGCACCCGACTTCGCCGCCCGGCTCATCCCTCGTAGACCTGGACTGAGTAGACCCATGTTCCGAACCGCCTTGCGCAACGTACTCGCGCACAAGGCCCGGCTCCTCATGACCGTGCTCGCCGTGATGCTCGGCGTCGCGTTCGTGTCGGGGACCCTGGTCTTCACCAACACCATCTCGAACGCCTTCCAGAACAGCTCGGCCAAGGGCTTCGACCAGGTCGACGTCGCAGTGACGGCCAAGTACCAGGACGACAAGGGCGACACGGTCGGCAAGACGCCCGAGCTGACCCAGGCGATGCTCGACACCAGCGCGAAGGTGCCGGGGGCCGCGTCCGCGACCGGGGTCGTCAACGGCTTCACCGCCATAGCCGACAAGAAGGGCAAGCTCATCGGCGGCGGCTTCCAGTCGGAGGGCGGCAACTACTGGGGGGACAAGGACGCCCGCTATCCCCTCAAGTCCGGTACGGCACCGCACGGTTCGGGCGAGGTGGCGATCGACTCCGAGACCGCGAAGCGCGCCGGGTACAAGGTCGGCGACACCGTGCGTCTGTCGGTCGACGGACCGGTGCTGAGCCCGAGGATCACCGGCATCTTCACCACCGACGACGGCAATGTCGCCGCCGGCGGCAGCCTCGCCCTCTTCGACACGGCGACCGCGCAGAAGCTGTTCGGCAAGGCGGGGACGTACGACGAGATCGATGTGAAGGCCGCGGCCGGGACGAGTCAGGCGGCGCTGAAGTCGCAGCTGGACCTGGCCCTGCCCAAGGGGCAGACCGAGACCACCACCGCCAAGAAGCTCGCCGACGACCAGGCCGAGACGATCGCCGCCTCGATGAGCGGGCTGAAGTCGGGGCTGCTGGTCTTCGCGGGGATCGCGCTCTTCGTCGGCACGTTCATCATCGCCAACACCTTCACCATGCTGGTCGCCCAGCGCACCAAGGAACTGGCCCTGCTGCGCGCGGTCGGTGCCTCGCGCCGGCAGGTCACGCGGTCGGTGCTGCTCGAGGCGTTCGTGGTCGGCGCGGTCGCCGCGGCGGCCGGGCTGGTCGCCGGTATCGGGATCGGCGCCGGGCTGCGCGCCCTGATGGGCACGATCGGCGCGACCGTCCCGGACGGCCCGCTGGTGATCACCCCGAACACGGTGCTCAGCGCCCTCGCGGTCGGCATCCTCATCACCATGCTCGCCGCCTGGCTGCCCGGCCGCCGGGCCGCGAAGATCCCGCCGGTCGCCGCGATGAGCAGCGTGCACGCGACGGCCACCACCAAGTCGCTGGTGCTGCGCAACACGCTGGGCGCGCTGTTCTCCGGCGCGGGCGTCGCGGTCGTCATCGCGGCCACCTCGATGAACGGTTCGGACGGCCAGGCCCCCATGGGCATCGGCGCCGTACTCCTCATCATCGGCGTGTTCATCCTGACCCCGCTGCTGTCCCGCCCGCTGATCGCGGCGGCGGCCCCGGTGCTGCGGATCTTCGGGATCTCCGGCAAGCTGGCCCGCCAGAACTCGGTGCGCAACCCGCGTCGTACGGCCGCCACCGCCTCCGCGCTGATGATCGGCCTCACCCTCATCACCGGTATGACGGTGATGGCGGGCAGCCTCCAGCAGGCGATCGACAAGATGGCCTCGTCGGCGATCAGCGCCGACTACATCGTCTCGATGGCGAACGGCAACGAACTCTCCGCCGACGTCGACAAGACCCTCACCACCACCTCCGGCGTCACCGCCACCAGCCCGCTGCGCAACGCCCCGTCGCGCATCGACGGCGAGACCGAGTTCCTCACCGGGGTCAACGGCTCCGCGATCGGCAAGCTCACCGACCTCACGGTGGACAGCGGCACCTTCAAGGTCGCCGGCACGCAGGTGGTCGTGGACGACGACACCGCCAAGTCCCATGGCTGGAAGGCCGGTTCGACCTTCACCACGCACTACGAGGACGGCAAGGCACAGCAGCTCACCGTCTCCGCGGTCTACGAGGGCAACGCGCTGATCCGCGGCATCATGCTCGACAACGCGACGCTCGCCCCGCACCAGACCGACCCGGCCGACATGCAGATCCTGGTCAAGACGGCGGACGGCACGTCGAGTTCGACGAAGGACAAGCTGGAGAAGGCCCTCGGCTCCAACCCGGCCGTCAAGGTCCAGGACAAGAAGGACCTCTCCGACAGCATCGCGCAGGTCTTCACCCTGATCCTCAACATGGTCTACGGCCTGCTCGCGATGGCGGTGATCGTCGCGGTCCTCGGGGTCATCAACACCCTCGCGATGTCGGTCTTCGAGCGCTCGCAGGAGATCGGGATGCTGCGCGCGATCGGCCTGGACCGCAAGGGCATCAAGCGGATGGTCCGGCTGGAGTCCCTCGTCATCTCGCTCTTCGGCGGGGTGCTGGGCATCGGTCTGGGCGTCTTCTTCGGCTGGGCGGCCGGTGAGTTGATCGGCTCGAAGATGGCGACGTACGAACTGGTCATTCCCTGGGCCCGGATGGCGCTCTTCCTGCTGCTGGCGGGCACGGTCGGCGTCCTGGCCGCGCTGTGGCCGGCCCGGCGCGCGGCGAAGCTGAACATGCTGTCGGCGATCAAGTCCGAGTAACCGCAGGCGAGTTGACCGAAAGAGGGCAGGGGCCCCGTTCCGGAGCGGAACGGGGCCCCTGGCCATGTGCCCTGAAGGTGCGGTCAGTTCCAGGTGCGGGCGCGCAACGGCATTCCGGAGACGCCCGGTTCGGGGGTCCGGACGGCCAACACCTGGTTGACTCCTATGCGGTTGCGCTCGAAGCCGAGCACGGACGCCGCCATGTAGAGGCGCCACACACGGGCCCGCCCGGCGCCGACGAGGCCGACCGCGCGCCGCCACTCGGACTCCAGGTTGGCGACCCAGCGGCGCAGGGTGAGCGCGTAGTGCTCGCGGATCGCCTCGACGTCGCGCACCTCGAACCCGGCGCTCTCCAGATGGGTCACGGTGGCGCCGATCGGGGCGAGTTCACCGTCGGGGAAGACGTACGCGTCGATGAACTCGTCGATGTCGTACGCCGATTCGTCCTGCCAGGGGCGGCGGGCGATCTGGTGGTTGAGGAGCCGCCCGCCGGGCTTGAGCAGCGCGTAGAGGTCCCGCGCGTACTCCACGTACCGTGCGGAACCCACGTGTTCGGCCATACCGACGGAGGAGATGGCGTCGTAGGGACCGTCGGTGACGTCACGGTAGTCCTGGACGCGGATCTCGATCTTGTCGGTGAGGCCCTCCTCGGCGACGCACTTACGGGCGTAGGCCGCCTGTTCCTGGGAGAGGGTCACGCCGACGACGCTCACGCCGTACTCGCGGGCCGCGTGGATCGCCATCGAACCCCAGCCGCAGCCGACGTCGAGGAGCCGCTGTCCCGGGGTCAACTCCAGCTTGCGGCAGATGAGTTCGAGCTTGTCGCGCTGGGCGTCCTCCAGGGTGCCGTCCGGGGACTCCCAGTAGGCGCACGAGTAGACCATGGAGGGGCCGAGGACGAGTTCGTAGAAGTCGTTGCCGACGTCGTAGTGGTGGCTGATGGCGCGTTTGTCGGTGCGTCTGGTGTGGAGGTGGGCGCGGCTGCGGCGGACCTCCTCCGGGGGCGGGGCCGGCGGCAGCGGGAGCCCGCCGAGCTTCACCAGTCCGCGGACGGCGGAGCGCACCTGGGGGTCGCGCAGGGCCTCGGTGCGGGTGCGGGCGCCGTCGCCGCGCTCCCAGACCAGCGTGGACATGGCGTCGAGGGCCGCGTAGAAGTCGCCCTCGATGTCCAGGTCGCCGGAGACCCAGGCGCGGGCCATGCCCAGTTCGCCGGGTTTCCACAGGAGTCGGCGCAGGGCACGGCGATTGCGTACGACCAAGGTCGGCGCATCGGGCGGCCCTGCCTCGGAACCGTCCCAGGCGCGGATACGCACCGGGACGGGGGTCCCCAGTAGCTGTTCGAAGAGGGATTTGAGCCGCAGCGCGGCATCAGCCATGGCGCACACCTCCGTGACGCGGATCCCGGAATTGTCCATCACTACGTAAACACCAGCCAGGCTCCGTCGCAGTCCTGCTTGAGCGTTACGAGTAGGCAAAATGCGTGTAGCTGCCACGCAGACGGGGCGTCGGGGAACGCCGAAGGGGCCGTCCGCACCACGGATGGCGGACGGCCCCTTCGGGCGTGCTTCAGAGGCGACCGGAGAGGGTCAGGAGGCCTTGGCCTTCTCCTCGGTCTTCACGGCCGCGGCGGGCGCCGGCGCCGGCTTGGCGGCCTCGTAGAACTCCTCGCGGGGGTTCTCCATGGCGCCGAGGGAGACGACCTCGCGCTTGAGGAACATCGCGAGGGTCCAGTCGGCGAAGACACGGATCTTGCGGTTCCAGGTCGGCATGGCCAGACCGTGGTAGCCGCGGTGCATGTACCAGGCGAGACGGCCCTTGACCTTGATCTTCACCTTGCCCATGACGATCATCGCGACGCCCTTGTGCAGGCCGAGACCGGCGACCGCACCCTTGTTGGCGTGCGAGTACTCCTTCTGCGGGAAGCCCCGCATACCGGAGATCACGTTGTCGCCGAGGACCTTCGCCTGGCGCAGCGCGTGCTGGGCGTTCGGCGGGCACCAGGCGTTCTCGACGCCGGCCTTGCGGGCGGCGATGTCGGGCACCTGGGCGTTGTCGCCGGCGGCCCAGACGTAGTCGGTACCGGTGACCTGGAGGGTCGGCTGGGCGTCGACGTGACCGCGCGGGCCGAGCGGGAGGCCGAAGCGGGAGAGCACGGGGTTCGGCTTGACGCCGGCCGTCCACACGATCGTGTTGGAGTCGACCTCGAGGCCGTTCTTCAGCACGACGTGACCGTCGACGCACGAGTCCATGGAGGTCGAGAGGTAGATCTCGATCCCGCGGCTCTCCAGGTGCTCCTTGCCGTAGAGGCCGAGCTTGGGGCCGACCTCCGGGAGGATCTTGTCGGCGGCGTCGACGAGGACGAAGCGCATGTCCTCGCGGGAGACGTTGGTGTAGTACTTGGCCGCGTCCCGGGCCATGTCCTCGACCTCACCGATGGTCTCCGCACCGGCGAAGCCGCCGCCGACGAAGACGAAGGTGAGCGCCTTGCGGCGGATCTCCTCGTCGGTGGTGGAGTCGGCCTTGTCGAGCTGCTCGAGGACGTGGTTGCGCAGGCCGATGGACTCCTCGATGCCCTTCATGCCGATGCCCTGCTCGGCGAGGCCGGGGATCGGGAAGGTGCGGGAGACCGCGCCCATCGCGATGACGAGGTAGTCGAAAGGCAGCTCGTACGCCTCACCCACGAGGGGGGCGATCGTGGCGACCTTGCGGTCCTGGTCGATGGTGGTGACCCGGCCGGTGAGGACCTCCGCCTTCGGCAGCACGCGTCGCAACGGGACGACGACGTGCCGAGGGGAGATGCTGCCGGCGGCGGCTTCGGGGAGGAAGGGCTGGTAGGTCATGTACGACCGGGGGTCGACGACCGTGACGGTCGCCTCGCCGTAGCGCATCTTCTTGAGAATGCGCCGAGCTGCGTACAGGCCTACGTACCCACCGCCTACTACGAGGATCCTGGGACGCTCCGTGGTGCTCATGCCATCGAGTATCCACCTGCCCCTGGGGGGTCGCTCGTGCGCCCCTTCACAAGCTTCCACAGGGGCTGTGTTATCCTCCGCGACTCGCATGATCCAGGTCACCTCGCGGGAGGCGGACCACGGTGCGGTTCGCCCCGTTGTCAAGGCCGCGTGAGCTGCCCCTCTGTCCCTGCGGACCCCCTGGACCACACCTCCGCGACACCCTCCCGAAACGCCCCCGAATCACTCCCGCACCACCCCGCCGAGCACGCTCCCGAGCCCGCCGGGACCCCGGAAGGGCCAACCGGGGCAGTCCGGTCGCCCAACAGGACAGAATTCCTTGTGAAGAACTTCACGAACTTTCTTACGGACGCGTTCCGGAGGGGGTCGGCGAGCGCCCCTGCATCCGCTCATACGTTATATGGGCTGCTCAGGAGTTTACTACCGGCCAGTAATAATTCGGGGTCACGAGGGTCCGGCACAGCGGCTTCTCCCCATACTGAGAACCATGGCCGTCTACGACACGCTCGGCACGACGTACAGCCGGTCCCGGCGGCCGGATCCGCGGATCGCGGCGCGGATCCACGCCGCGCTCGGGGACGCCTCGGACGTGATCAACGTGGGTGCGGGCACGGGCTCCTACGAGCCCTCGCACACGATCCTCGCCGTGGAACCCAGCCGGATCATGCTCGCCCAGCGCCCGCGCGGGTCCGCGCCCGCCGTGTGCGCGGTCGCCGAACGCCTTCCGCTGCGCGACGACGCCGCCGACGCCGTCATGGCGCTGCTGACCGTCCACCACTGGAGCGACCTCGCGGCCGGCCTCGCCGAGCTCCGCCGGGTCGCCCGCCGCCGCGTCGTCGTCCTGACCTGGGACCAGCGGATCTTCCGCGAGCGCTTCTGGCTCGTGCGTGACTACCTCCCCCAGGCCGCGGCCTACGACGACACCCGCGCCGTCCCGCCCGAACGGCTGGCCGCGCTGCTCGGCGGGGCACGGGTGGAGACCGTCCCGGTCCCGCACGACTGCGCGGACGGCTTCGGCGCGGCGTACTGGCGCCGCCCGCACGCCTATCTCGACCCCGAGGTACGCGCCGGCATCTCCATGCTGGCCCAGACCGGAGACGACGCCCTCGCCCCCGGCCTGGCGGCGCTCGCCGACGACCTCACGACGGGCCACTGGCACGCCCGGTACGCCGACCTGCTCGCCCGCGACACCGTCGACGTCGGCTACCGGCTCCTGGTGGCAGACCTCTGACCGACGCCCACATCGGCTGACCTACAGGTGCGCCAACAGCCGTAGATCCGGGGCGAGTCGGGAATGAAGCCGAGGCGGGCGCACGTTGGCAGCCCCATGACGTTCTCGCCGAGCACCATGCGCGCCGTCCAGCTCTCCGGCCCCGGCCCCGTGGAGAACCTGCGGCTGACCACGCTCCCGCTGCCGCCCGAGCGGGACGGGTGGGTGCGGATCCGTGTCGAGGCGTTCGGGCTCAACCGGTCCGAGCTGAAGCTGCGGTTGGGGGTGAGCGAGGGCGTCAGCTTCCCCCGGGTGCCGGGCATCGAGGCCGCCGGCACGGTCGACGCGGCGCCGCCCGGCAGTGGACTGACTCCCGGCCAGAAGGTCGTCGCGATGATGGGGGACATGGGGCGCACCTACGACGGCGGGTACGCCGAGTACACGTCGGTGCCGCTGGCCCAGGTGATCCCCGTCGAGACCGACCTGCCCTGGGAAGTCCTGGGCGCGCTGCCGGAGATGGTGCAGACGGCCTACGGCTCGCTCACCGTCGGCCTGGATCTACAGCCCGGCCAGTCCGTACTGATCCGGGGCGGCACGTCCTCGGTGGGACTGGCGGCAGCGGCGCTGGCGACGTGGCGCGGAGCGACGGTGCTGTCCACGACCCGCCGCCCCGATCGCCTGGCTCTGCTGAAGGAGCGGGGCGTCGACCACCCTCTCCTCGACACCGGCGAAGTGGCTTCCTCAGTGCGGGAGTTGTACCCGTCCGGCGTCGACGCCGCGCTCGACCTCGTCGGCACCCCGACCCTGCCCGACACCCTGCGCGCGGTCCGCGTCCACGGCACGGCCTGCTTCGGCGGCAGCCTCTCCAACCAGTGGACGGTGCGGGACTTCTCCCCGAACGAGTACCTGCCGAGGGGAGTTCGCCTCGCGGGTTACTTCGGCGACGCCTCCGACCTGCCCGCGCCGGTCTTCCAGAACATCCTCGACGCGGTCGCCGCCGGCCAACTGGCCTTCCCCGTGGACCGCGTGTACGACGGCCTGGAGCAAGTACCGCAGGCCCACGGGGACATGGAGCACAACCGGGCCACGGGGAAGCTGGTGGTGCGGGTCCGGCACTAGTGGATCCCCGACCGGGCCGTAGTACGGACCTCCGGTCGGGCCGACGTTATTCGGTTGCCGCTCCCCGTCCCCGCCCCTCACCATGGGCGGGACACCGGGAGCTGCCCGGTGCTCCACGAGAGGAGGCACGACTGTGACCGCGACTGTTCTCGGCATGCCCGCAGCCCGCCTTCCTCTCACCTCTTGGAGCACCTCCAGCGATGTCTCACGACGAGCTCTCGCAAGACCCTCAACACCCGGTATTTCCTGACGACTTCAGCGCCGACCCCAACCGCCGCGTCCCGCCGCCGGACGCGTTGGGTGACATCGACGACCGGTTCGTCTTCGACTTCCGTGCCTACGACGACGACCTCGAGGACGGACAGCGCTGGTCGACCTGGCTCAGCGTCGAACCCCTCTGCCGCGGCCCCGAGCCGCTCCCGGACTGGGTGGTCACCTCGCAGGGCGCGATCGACACCGAGCTCGGTGTCCTCAAGACCGGCAAGGAGGCCGACGTCCACCTAGTCGAGCGCGCAGACCCGCTCGACCCCGCGGCCGGCGTGGTGATGGCGGCCAAGCGGTACCGCTCCTCCGAGCACCGGTCCTTCCACCGCGCCGCGTCCTACACCGAGGGCCGCTCGATGAAGCGCTCGCGTGACGAGCGGGCCGTCAAGCGGAAGAGCACCTTCGGCCGACAGGTCGCGGCCGGCGAGTGGGCGGTGTCCGAGTGGGCCGCGCTGGTGCGGCTCTGGAACCTCGGGCTGCCGGTTCCCTACCCGGTCCAGATCGACGGCACCGAGATCCTGATGGAGTGGATCACCGTCGTCGACGAGGACGGCACCCTCGCGACCGCACCCCGGCTCGCCCAGACCCGGCCCTCGCCCGAGCTGCTGGCGTCGTACTTCGAGCAGCTCACCGACGCGCTCGCCACGATGGTGCAGAACGGCCTCGTGCACGGCGACCTCTCGGCGTACAACATCCTCGCCGCGGGCGAACGGCTGGTCGTCATCGATCTGCCACAGATCGTCGACCTGGTCGGCAACCTCAACGGCATGACCTTCCTCCAGCGCGACTGCGCCAACATCTGCGGCTGGTTCCGCTCCCGGGGCCTCGACGCCGACGAACACGCACTGTTCGCGGAACTGATGGCCCACGCCTTCTGAACCGGGCCGGCGACGGGTCGGCCGTCGGGGCTGTGAGGGGCGCGGATCTCCGTGTCCCTCACAGCCCGGCCGCGTGTACACACATGCGCGTACACTTACGCCATGACCGAGGAATCCGTGACCATACGGGAAGCCCGCGCCCATCTCGCGGAGCGCATCAACCTGGCCGAGGAAGGCACCCCGACGGTCATCACCCGCAACGGCACTCCGGTGGCCGCCGTGGTACCGATCGCGGACTTCGAAGCCCTGGAAGAGGCGGCGGACGTCATGCTGGCCCGAGAGGCCGAAGCGGTCCTGGCCGAGAACGGCCCCACCGTCACCATGGCCGAGCTGCTGGCCGATCTGTTCACCGAGCGCGGTGAAGGCGCCGCGTGAAGTACGCGCTCCGGTTCACCACGGCGGCGCAGCGACAGCTCCGGGCCATCGGTCGACTCGACGCCATGCGCATCCTGACCGCGTTGACCGCACTCGGTGACGACCCGTACCGCGAGGACACCGACGTCAAGAAGCTCACCGGTCCGTCGGGGCTCTACCGGCTACAGGTCGGAAGCTACCGGGTCGCCTACCAGATCCACGACGGCGAACTCGTCATCCTCGTCGTCAAGGTGGGCGACCGGCGCGACGTGTACCGCAACCTGTAGGCGGTCGGTCCGAAGACTCTCCGATCCCGTCGAGGATCGCCGCCTATCGCGACTCGGCCGCCTTGAAGGCGATCCCGTCCAGGATGTCGTGTTCGCTCACCACGACCTCGCTCGCGCCGACCCGCTCCATGATCGAGAGGAGTACGAGGGCGCCCGCACCGATGACGTCGACGCGGCCCGGGTGCATGGAGGGGATGGCCGCGCGTTCGGCGTGGGTGGAGCGGAGGAGGGACTCGGTGATCTCGCGGACCCGGTCGTAGGGGACGCGGGAGTGGTGGATGGCCTCCGTGTCGTACGCGGGGAGGTTCTGGGCGATCGCGGAGATCGTGGTGACCGAGCCGGCCAGGCCGACCAGGGTGTGGGCCTCGCGGAGCGGGACCGTCTGTTCGGCGAGGTCGAGGGCGGCCTCGATGTCGGCGCGCATCGCCGTGATCTGGTCCGGGGTCGGCGGGTCCGTGACCTTGCCGTCCTGGACGAGGTGGCGCTCGGTCATGCGGACGCAGCCGATGTCCACGGAGCGGGCGGCGCGGACGGTGTCGTCGCCGACCACGAACTCGGTCGAGCCGCCGCCGATGTCCACGACGAGGTAGGGCTTGGCGAGGGCCAGGTCGTCCCGGCCGGTCAGTTCCGCTGTCGCGCCGGTGAAGGAGAGTTCCGCCTCCTCGTCGCCGGTGATCACCTCGGGTTCGACGCCGAGGATGTCCAGGACGCCCCGGACGAAGTCCTCGCGGTTCGAGGCGTCGCGGGAGGCGGAGGTGGCGACGAAGCGGAGGCGTTCGGCGCCGAGTTCCTTGATGATCGCCGCGTAGTCGCGGCAGGCCGCGAAGGTGCGCTCCAGCGCCTCGGGGGCGAGGCGGCCGGTCTTGTCCACGCCCTGGCCGAGCCGGACGATCGTCATCCGCCGGTCCAGGTCGACGAGTTCACCCGTCTCCGGGTCGACGTCGGCGACGAGGAGGCGGATCGAGTTCGTACCGCAGTCGATGGCGGCGACCCTGGTCACTGGTCGTCCTCCTTCTTCTCCTGTGCCTCTACGGGCTTGAACGCGAAGTAGCCCTTGCCGTCCTCGGACGTCTCCGTCTCCCAGTCCTCGCCGGTCGGCGGCACCCCGGGCACGGACACGCACGGACCCTTGGCCCACCACTCCGGCAGCATCGCGAGCGCCTCGTCGCCGAGCGGGTTGACGCCCGGGCCCGCGGCCAGCGAGTGGCCCACCAGGACGTGCAGGCACTTCACCCGGTCCGGCATGCCGCCCGCGCTGGGGAAGCCCTCCAGGACCTCGATGGCGTCGCGGCGGGCGATGTAGTCCTCGTGGGCGGCGCGGTACGCGGCGGCCAGTTCGGGGTCCGTCTCCAGCCGGGCCGTCATCTCCTTCATCACGCCGTTCGCCTCCAGCGTGCCGATCGCCGAGGCGGCGCGCGGGCACGTGAGGTAGTACGTCGTCGGGAAGGGCGTGCCGTCGGGGAGACGGGGAGCCGTCTCCACCACGTCCGGCTGTCCGCACGGGCAACGGTGCGCGATCGCGCGCAACCCGCGCGGCGGACGCCCGAGTTGCTGCTGGAAGGCCTCGACGTCGGCGTCGGTGGGCTCGGTGCGCGGGTTGCGCGCGAT
>NZ_JAENRY010000209.1 GCF_016612545.1 Streptomyces sp. MBT65
CCGGCCCGGTCCTGCTGGCGCCCGCGCTGCTGCCGGACCTGACGTACTTCCAGGCGTTCGTCGCCCTCACCCTCGCGACCGACGCGCTGATCACCGTGGTGCTGGCCCGCGCGGGCACCCGCCCCGGCCACAGCCTGCGCGGCGCCGCGTACTGGATCCTCGCCCTCCCCCTCCTCCTCCACATGCCCCTCGTCCGCTACGACGTGCAGGTCACGGCGTTCGCCGTCATCTCCCTGTTGACGTTGTCGCGCTCCACGCGTGCGTGCGGCGCGTTCGCGGCGCTGGGCGCGCTGGTGAAGGTGTGGCCGGCGCTGGTGCTGCTGGGGATGCCGAGGGGGCGGACGACGCGGTCGGTGTGGTCGTGGGCGGTGGGGACGGGAGCCTTGTCGCTCCTGTCTCTCGTGGTTTTGTTCAACAATCCTTTCGCCTTCTTGCGCCAACAGGGCGGCCGGGGCGTGCAGATCGAGTCCTTCGGCGGCACGGCGCTCGGCCTGGCGACCCATGTCGGCTGGGCGGGCGAGGTGCACTACCGGTACGGCGCGATGGAGTTCACGGGGCCGTACGTCTCCGCCGTCGCCGACGTCTCCCTCGCGCTCACGGCGGTCGCCTTCGGGCTGCTGCTCCTGTGGCGGGTCCGGGCCCGCCGCTGGACCGCGGCGACCCCCTACGACGCCGCGCTGAGCGCCGTCCTGCTGTTCACCGTGACCAGCCGGGTGATCAGCCCCCAGTACATGATCTGGCTGCTCGGGCTTGCCGCCGTCTGTCTGACCTCGCGGCACACCACACAACGCGCGGTGGCCGCGCTGATCGTGGCGGCGACGGCGGTCAGCTCGGTCGAGTTCCCCGTCCTGTACGTCGACGTCATCCACTCCACGTGGACGGGCTGCGCCCTGATGGTCGTCCGCAACGGTCTGCTGGCCGTCGCGGCCGTGCTCTCCTTCGTCCGCCTCTGGCGGTCGTCGAGGGCGCTCCCGGCGACGACGCACACGCGCGTGCGGCCCTCCGGTCCGTACGGGGAGTCCCAGCAGTTGACCGCCGCGCACTCCGGCGCCTGATTGACTGGGCCGAACACGGATCTCCTGGCATCCGATGACGGAGGGGACGGCCGCACATGACCTGGCTGATCACCGGCGGCGCCGGCTACATCGGGGCGCATGTCGTGAGGGCGATGACCGAGGCGGGCGAACAGGCGGTCGTCTACGACGACCTGTCCACCGGCATCGCCGCGCGCGTGCCCGACGGCGTACCCCTGGTGGTGGGTTCGACCCTGGACGCGGAACGGGTGGCCCGCACCCTCGCCGACCAGGACGTCACCGGAGTCGTCCATCTGGCGGCGAAGAAGCAGGTCGGCGAGTCGGTCGACCTGCCGTTGCACTACTACAGGGAGAACGTCGAGGGCCTGCGCGTCCTCCTGGAGGCGGTCACCACGGCCGGCGTCCCGTCCTTCGTCTTCTCGTCCTCGGCGGCCGTCTACGGCATGCCGGACGTGGACCTGGTGACCGAGGAGACGCCCTGCGTGCCGATGTCGCCGTACGGCGAGACGAAGCTGGCCGGTGAGTGGCTGGTCCGCGCGACGGGGCGGGCGACCGGCCTGTCCACGGCCTCCCTGCGCTACTTCAACGTGGCCGGCGCCGGCGCCCCCGAACTCGCCGACACGGGCATCTTCAACATCGTCCCCATGGTCTTCGAGAAGCTCACCGCGAACGAGCCCCCACGCATCTTCGGCGACGACTACGCCACCCCGGACGGCACCTGCGTCCGCGACTACATCCACGTCGTGGACCTGGCCGAGGCCCACGTCGCCGCCGCCCGCGCCCTCCAGGCCTCCCCCGGCCGCGCTCTCACCCTCAACATCGGCCGCGGGGAAGGCGTTTCGGTCCGCGAGATGATCGACCGCATCAACGCGATCACCGGTTACGACCGCCCTCCGACCGTCCATCCCCGCCGCCCCGGCGACCCGGCCCGCGTCGTCGCCTCCGCCGACCGCATCACCACCGAACTGGGCTGGAAAGCCAAACACGACGTCCAGGACATGATCGCGTCGGCGTGGGAGGGGTGGGTGCGGTTGCATCCGGGGGCGGCGCGGGCCTGATGGACGGTCGGTCCGGGGTGGAGCGCGCGGTGGGTGCCGCCGACGGCGACGCTCTGGGCGCGCAGACGCAGAACATGGTCGCGTCTGATTGGGAGGGGTGGGTGCGGTGACGTCCGGGGGCCAGACCGAGGCCCGCGGGATCGCCGAGCAGTCGATCCGCAAGGAGGTCGCGGCGAAGAACCGCCCGGCGGACCTCGTTGACATCACGCTGGAGAAGGTGGTGGAGGTCGGGCAGGTGATCCGACAGCGCTACCGCGGGGGCGGGGTTGGTGACGGTTCCTGTGGGCCCTCGCCGTGTTTCAGAGGGATACCCGCGCTGTTCTGCCAGTGGCAGAGCAGCGGCCCGACCGGGCTCGACGATCACTACAGTCCAGTCTCATGGCGACGATTACGACGCGTACGGTCGAGTATCCGGCCGACGGTCTGACGATGATCGGGCACCTCGCGCTCCCGGCCGGTGTCGACCGCCGGCCCGCGGTGCTGCTCGGACCAGAAGGCATGGGGCTCAGCGACGTCGAGCGCCGCCGGGCCGATGCTCTCGCCGAGCTGGGATATGTAGTGCTGGCCTTCGACCTTCACGGCGGGCACTATTTGGGCGACCCCGAGGAGATGCTGGCCCGTTGCCTGCCACTGCTCGCTGATCCCGACCGGATGCGGGGCATCGGCCATGCGGCACTCGACATGCTGCGCACCGAACCCCGGACCGACCCCGACCGGATCGCCGCCGTCGGCTATGGCACCGGGGGCGCCATCGGGCTGGAACTCGGGCGCGGCGGCGTCAACCTGCGCGCGATCGGGACAGTCAACGCGCTGACCACAGGCCGACCGGGCGAGGCGGCGCGCATTCGCTGCCCGGTGTGGGCCGGAGTCGGGTCGGAAGACCCGATCATGCCGCCCGCGCAACGGACCGCGTTCACCGCCGAGATGCAGGCCGCAGGCGTCGACTGGCGCCTCACGGTCTACGGCGGAGCCTTGCACGCCTTCCACCACCCACCGGTCGACCACCCCGTGGTCCCCGGCGTCGGCTACCACCCACGGCACGCGCAGCGAGCCTGGCGCGACGTCGTCGACCTGCTCGCCGAGTGCCTGCCCGTGACGGAGGACCTGGGGCATGACCCAAGTAGGCATGCTGGCCCCGGACGTTGACAGTCCGCTTCCCTCAAGTCCGCACAGCAGAAACGCATTCGGGCGGTTACTCGATCATGGAGACGTATTCACAACTACCGCAGTGAATAACGGATTTACCGCGACAGAGCCCCTACGTCGATCACCACGACCTGCGGCGGACCAATCCGGCCGCCGGGGTGAGGCGTACGCATTTACTGCGGCAGCGCCGGAAGCGCGGGACGGCGTGACGATCGACCCGGTGACCGAACTCGGCGGGGACGCGGGCCGCCAGCGCCGTCACACGGGCCCGGCGGAGCCCTACAGCGCCTTGAGTCCCTCGGTCGTCGCCTTGGCCAGCGCCCCCAGGTAGCCCTTCGGCAGCTTCGGGCTGCGGATCACCACGGCGCGCCAGTACAGAGGGCCGGAGATCAGGTCCAGGGCCAGGTCGTCGTCCATGCCGGGGCGGATCTCGCCGCGCCGTTCCGCCGCCGCCAGGATCTTGCTGGCCACGCCCTCCTGGCCCTCCCGCAGCGCCTTCTGCATGGCGTCGGCGATCTCGGGATTGCGGGCCGCCTCGGCCTGGAGGTCCGGGATGATCTGCGAGGCGACGGGGTGACGCAGTGCCCGTGACGTCACCTCGTACAGCATCCGCAGGTCACCCTCCAGCGAACCGGTGTCCGGCGTCGGCAGCCCCATCACCGCGATCGCCGACACCACGTCGAGCACCAGGTGCAGCTTCGAACGCCAGCGGCGGTACACCGCCGTCTTGCCCACTCCCGCCCGACGCGCGATCCCCTCGATCGACATCCGGGCATATCCGACCGCCGCCAACTCCTCGAAGACCGCCGCCCGAATGGCTTCGGTCACATCCTCGCGGAGTACGGCCGCCCCCGCGGGGGTGCGGCGGCGCTGACGTGTCTGGGGCTCGTCGGCGTTCGTCGTCATAGCCCAAGCATAGGGGCGTTGCGACGAAACGGTTGCGTTCCGACGCGGGTTGCGTCGCGACGAAACGGGTCCGTCGTAACGCGGACGATACGGGGGCGGGGGGCGAGCCGTGCACGAGCCTGTCGGCACCAGCAGGCGAGGCGGCGCAGAGGTGCACGTCGGGACGTCGGGACGCAACCGACCCGTCGCCGCGACGGCACCGGACCGTCACCACGACGCACCCGTAGCGTCCCACCGACGCGACCGGCCCGACACGACACGACCGACCCCCACGACACCCCGCACGACACGCCCCAGCCGCTCCCCCGAGCGTATCGACGCAACAGCCCCGTCCCGCCCCAAAACCTAACGGCCTCATCACATCCGTCGCGACGAAACGGTTGCGTTCCGACGCTGAATCGGCCTACGCTCACGTTGCGACGATACGGTCCCGTCCCGACGTAAGAGAACGTAAAGAAAAGCGTAAGAAAACGCCGGCCGACGGGACACGGCAGCCGGACGCACGCACCCCCTCCCCCCGAGCGAAAGCAGCGGATGTGAGCCAGGTCCTCCACACACCGCCCCATTCGCCGGCCCCGGCCGACGAAGAAGACCTCGCGGCGCTCGCCGCACGCCACGGCCTCACGGTCAGTGGCGCCCGCCCCTCCCTGCCCGCGTACGTCGGGCAACTGTGGGAGCGACGCCACTTCATCACCGCGTTCGCCACCGCCAAGCTGACCGCGCAGTACAGCCAGGCGAAGCTGGGCCAGGTCTGGCAGGTGTTGACGCCGCTGTTGAACGCGGCGGTGTACTACTTCATCTTCGGTGTGCTGCTGGGCACCAAGCGCGGTGTCCCGGACTACATCCCGTTCCTGGTGACGGGCGTGTTCATCTGGACGTTCACCCAGAGCTCCATCATGGCGGGCACCCGCGCGATCTCCGGCAACCTCGGCCTGGTGCGGGCGCTGCACTTCCCGCGGGCCGCGCTGCCGATCTCGTTCGCGCTGCAGCAGCTCCAGCAGCTGCTGTTCTCGATGGCCGCGCTCTTCGTCATCCTGATCTGCTTCGGCGTGCCGATCAGCGTCTCCTGGCTGCTCGTGATCCCCGCACTGTTCCTGCAGTTCACGTTCAACGCGGGCGTCTCGATGATCATGGCGAGGATGGGCGCGAAGACCCCGGACATCGCCCAGTTGATGCCGTTCATCCTGCGCACCTGGATGTACCTGTCCGGTGTCATGTGGAGCATCGACAAGCTGACCAAGAAGGACCACCTCCCGCACCTGGTGACGGTCGCCCTGGAGACCAACCCCGCGGCCGTCTACATCGACCTCATGCGCTATGCGCTGATCGACAGCTTCCACTCCAGCCAGCTCCCCCCGCACGTGTGGCCGGCCGCGATCGCCTGGGCGCTGATCGCCGGAGTCGGCGGCTTCATCTACTTCTGGAAGGCTGAGGAGACGTACGGCCGTGGCTGAGCAGACCATCGAGTACCACACCGAGCGGACCCCCGTGGCCGCGGACAGCACGATCCCCACCGTCGTCTGCGACGGCGTCGACATCATCTACCGGGTCAACGGAACCGGCGCCGGACGCGGCTCCGCGACCGCCGCCCTCAACCGCATGATGCGCCGCGAGAAGGCCGAGAAGGCGGCGGGCGTACGCAAGGTGCACGCGGTCAAGAAGGTGTCCTTCGTCGCCTACAAGGGCGAGGCGATCGGCCTGATCGGCACCAACGGTTCCGGCAAGTCGACCCTCCTCAAGGCGGTCGCCGGCCTGCTCCCGGTCGAGAACGGCCGTATCTACACGCACGGCCAGCCCTCCCTCCTCGGCGTCAACGCGGCCCTGATGGGCGACCTGACCGGCGAGCGCAACGTCTACCTCGGCGGCCTGGCCATGGGCATGTCCCGGGAGCAGGTCAGGGAGCGCTACCAGGGCATCGTCGACTTCTCCGGCATCAACGAGAAGGGCGACTTCATCACCCTCCCCATGCGGACGTACTCCTCCGGCATGGGTGCCCGGCTGCGCTTCTCCATCGCCGCCGCCAAGGACCACGACGTTCTCCTGATCGACGAGGCGCTGGCGACGGGCGACCGGTCGTTCCAGCGGCGTTCGGAGGAGCGGATCCGCGAGCTGCGGCAGCACGCGGGCACGGTCTTCCTGGTCAGCCACAACAACAAGTCGATCCGCGACACCTGCGACCGCGTGCTGTGGCTGGAGCGCGGCGAGCTGCGGATGGACGGGCCGACGGAAGACGTCCTGGAGGCGTACGAGGCCTTCACGGGCGGCGCCGACAAGCCCAAGGCCCCGGCGGACAAGGTCGCCTAGCGGACCCTCCCGAGCCTCTACAGCTCCTCGTCCTGGAAGACCCAGGTGCGGTAGACCAGGAAGCGGAACGCGGACGCGAGCACGATCGACAGGGCCTTCACGGCATTCGCCTCGAGCGGACCGTGGAGGCCCAGCCCGTGGTAGCCGACGTAGAAGAGGCCGCTCTCCATGAGGACGCCGATGCCGCTGAAGACGAAGAACAGGGCGATACGGCGGGCGCCGGGGGCGTCGCGGTCGCGGTAGGTGTAGTAGCGGAAGCCGAGGTAGTTGGCGCCCATCGCGACGCAGCTGGCCAGGACGGTCGCGAGCATCGCGGGCCACCGCAGGCCGTGCAGCAGGGCGTTGAAGACCGCGAAGTTGACGAGGACGCCGCTGCCGCCGACGATCCCGAATTTCACGACTTCCAGGACGACCTTGCGCACCGGTCGGACAGGGGCGGTCACGCGTTCCTCGGTGAGGTTCAGAGTCACCTCACCAGGCTTAGCGGGGCTAAGTAAGCGCTCCCCCTGATTACCCCTAAGGCACTCCGTGAAAGGGCGCCCCGAGCCAACGCGGCCCGGGGCGCCCTCGTCGTCGTAGCGACTACTGCTGACAGGCGACTTCTAAAGAAGGGACGTAGCAACTACGACCCAGGGACTACGAGTGCGTGCGCAGCAGCGTCCTCATGGTCCGCATCGCCACCGACAGGTTGGCGAGGTCGAACGTCTCCGAGCCCTGGATCTCGTCCAGGGTCGTGCGCGCCCGGCCCAGGAGCGCCGTGTTCTTCTCCTGCCAGGTCACGAAGCGCTGCTCGGGGGTCGAACTGCCGTTGCCCGCCGCGAGGATGTCAGCTGTCAGGGCCGCGTGCGCCGCGTACAGGTCCTCGCGGATGGAGGCGCGGGCCATGGACTGCCAGCGGTCCGCGCGGGGCAACTCAATGATGCGGTCCATGAGTTGGGTGATGTGCAGACGGTCGGCGAGGTCGTAGTAGACCTCGGCGACGTCCATCGGGTCCTTGCCCGTGCGGTCGGCCACCGAGACGATGTCGAGCGCCGGGAAGGCGGACGAGAAACCGGCCACACGGGTGGCGAGTTCGGCGGGGACGCCGGCGCCGGTCAGCTCGTCGTAGATCTGCTGGTACCACTCCAGGTCCGCGCCGCGCAGCAACTTCGGCAGCTGGGACCAGACCTGCTCGACGCGTTCGCCGAAGAACTCGACGGTCTCGGCGAGTTGGAGCGGCTGCGGCCGGTTGTTGAGCAGCCAGCGGGTGCCGCGCTCGCACAGGCGGCGCGAGTGCAGGCGGATGCGGGTCTGGACGGGTGCCTCGACGGTGTTGTCGAGGGCCTCCACGCCGTCCCACACCTCGGCGGCGTCGAAGATCGCGCGGGCCGCGGTCTGCGCCCGGACGATCTCCTCCAGGGAGGCGCCGGTCTCCTCGCGGAGGCGGTGCAGGAAGCTCGTACCGCCCGTGTTGACCGTGTCGTTGACGAGGACCGTGGTGACGATCTCGCGGTGCAGCGCGTGGGTGTCGATCTGCTCGGCGAACTTCTCGCGCAGCGCGGTCGGGAAGTAGGCGTGCAGCAGGGTGCGCAGGTAGGGGTCGTCGGGGAGCGTGGTGTGCAGCAGCTCGTCGGCGACCGTGATCTTCGTGTACGCCAGCAGGACGGCCGTCTCGGGACTGGTCAACCCCTGTCCCTGGGCGAGGCGTTCGCGGATCTGGCGGTCGGTGGGCAGGAACTCCAGCGCGCGGTCGAGGTGGCCCTCGCGGACCAGGGTGCGCATGAAGCGCTGCTGGGCGTGGAGCATGTCCTTGGACTGGGCGAGCGCGTTGGCGATCGCGGTGTTCTGCGCGTAGTTGTTGCGCAGGACGAGCGCGCCGACCTCGTCGGTCATCTCGGCGAGGATCTTGTTGCGCTGCTTGACGGTCATGTCGCCGTCGGTGACCAGGCCGTTGAGCAGGATCTTGATGTTCACCTCGTGGTCGGAGGTGTCCACGCCCGCGCTGTTGTCGATCGCGTCCGTGTTGATCTTGCCGCCCTGCTGGGCGAACTCGATCCGGCCGAGCTGGGTCAGGCCCAGGTTGCCGCCCTCGCCGACGACCTTGACGCGCAGGTCGGCGCCGTCGACCCGGATGGCGTCGTTGGCCTTGTCGCCGACGTCCGCGTGGGACTCCGTGCTGGCCTTGACGTACGTCCCGATGCCGCCGTTCCACAGCAGGTCGACCCGCGACTTGAGGATCGCCTTCATCAGGTCGGCCGGGGTCATCTTGGCGACCTTGTCCTCGATGCCGAGGGCCTCGCGGACGTGGGCGTTGACCGGGATCGCCTTGGCCGTACGGGGGAAGACACCGCCGCCGGCCGACAGCAGGTTGGTGTCGTAGTCGGCCCAACTGGAGCGCGGCAGCTCGAACATGCGGCGCCGCTCGGCGTACGAGACGGCCGCGTCCGGGGTGGGGTCCAGGAAGATGTGCCGGTGGTCGAAGGCGGCGACCAGGCGGATGTGCTCGCTGAGCAGCATGCCGTTGCCGAACACGTCACCGGACATGTCGCCGACACCGACGACCGTGAAGTCCTCGCTCTGCGTGTCGACGCCCAGCTCCCGGAAGTGCCGCTTGACGGACTCCCAGGCACCGCGCGCGGTGATGCCCATCTTCTTGTGGTCGTAGCCCGCGCTGCCGCCGGAGGCGAACGCGTCACCGAGCCAGAAGTTGTAGCTCTCGGCCACTCCGTTGGCGATGTCCGAGAAGGTCGCGGTGCCCTTGTCGGCGGCGACCACCAGGTAGGTGTCGTCCTCGTCGTGCCGGACGACGTCCGCCGGGGGGACGACCTCGCCGGCCACCAGGTTGTCGGTGATGTCGAGCAGGGCCGAGATGAACATCTTGTAGCTGGCGATGCCCTCGGCGAGCCACGCGTCCCGGTCCACGCTCGGGTCGGGCAGCTGCTTGGCGACGAAGCCGCCCTTGGCGCCGACCGGCACGATGACGGTGTTCTTCACCATCTGCGCCTTGACCAGGCCGAGGATCTCGGTACGGAAGTCCTCGCGCCGGTCCGACCAGCGCAGCCCGCCGCGCGCGACCTTGCCGAAGCGCAGGTGCACACCCTCGACGCGCGGGGAGTACACCCAGATCTCGTACGCCGGCCGCGGCGCGGGCAGGTCCGGGATGGCCTGCGGGTCGAACTTCATCGAGACGTACGCGTGCGCGTGCCCGCCGCGTGCCTCCTGGAAGAAGTTGGTGCGCAGGGTCGCCTTGATGACGGTCAGGAAGGACCGCAGGATGCGGTCCTCGTCGAGGCTCGCCACCTGGTCGAGGGCCGCGTCGACCTCTTCGAGGAGGGCGTCCACGATCTCGTGCCCGGCGCGCTGTCGGTCCGGCGACATCCGCGCCTCGAACAGGGAGACGAGCAGCCGGGTGGTGTGGACGTTGTTGCGGAGGGTGTCCTCCATGTAGTCCTGGCTGAAGGTCGAACCGGCCTGCCGCAGGTACTTGGCGTACGCCCGCAGCACCATCGCCTGCCGCCAGTCGATCCCGGCGCTCAGCACCAGCGAGTTGAACCCGTCGTTCTCCGCCTGCCCGGTCCAGGTCGCGGCGAACGCCTCCTGGAACCGCTCACGCCCGTCGTCGCCGAGGTGGTCCCCGTTGCCGTTCTGCGACTTGGGCATCCGCAGCCCGAAGTCGTAGATCCACGCCGTCGTCCGGTCCGAGCAGCGCAGTTCGTACGGCCGCTCGTCGACGACCTCGACGCCGAGGCGGCTGAGGACCGGCAGCACGGCGGAGAGGGAGACCGGGGCGCCCTTGCGGTAGATCTTGAAGCGGCGCTCGTCGGGGGCGGCGCCCACCGGCTCGTAGAGGCTGAGCTCGAAGGCCTCCTCCTCCGTGAGCCGCTCGAGGTGGACCAGGTCGGCCACGGCGGCGCGCGGGGAGTGGTCCGCCTTGTAGCCCTCGGGGAAGGCGTTGCCATAGCGGCGCACGAGTTCGGCCGCGCGCTCCTCGCCGCACTCGGCGTTCAGCGCGTCGCCGAAACCGTCGGCCCAGGAGCGGGCGGCCTCGACCAGGCGGGCCTCGATGCGGTCCTTGTCGGCGTCGGACAGCTCGGGCAGCTCGGTGCCCTGCGGGACGCGGACCACGAAGTGCAGCCGGGAGAGGATCGACTCGGTGTTCCAGGCCGTGAAGTCGACGCTGAGGCCGTCGAGTTCTTCTTTGAGGATGTCGATGATACGGAGGCGTACCCCCGTGGTGTAGCGGTCGCGCGGGAGGTAGACGAGGGCCGAGTAGTAGCGGCCGTACTCGTCCTGGCGCAGGTACAGGCGCAGCCGCCGGCGTTCCTGGAGGTAGAGCACGGACGTGACGATGGAGCGGAGTTCGTCGACCGGGGTCTGGAACAGCTCGTCGCGCGGGTACGTCTCCAGGATCTGCAGCAGGTCGCGCCCGTCATGGCTGTTGGGCGAGAAGCCGGCGCCCTCCAGCACCTCGTCGACCGTGCGCCGGATCACCGGGACCCGGCGGACGGACTCGGTGTAGGCGGCGGAGGAGAACAGGCCCAGGAAGCGGCGCTCGCCGACGACCTCGCCGTTCTCGTCGAACTTCTTCACGCCCACGTAGTCGAGATACGACGGACGGTGCACCGTGGAGCGGCTGTTGGCCTTCGTGAGGACGAGGAGCTTGTGCTCGCGGGCCTTGGCCCGGGCGTCGGCCGGGAGCCGCTCGAAGGACGGGCTCACCGGGTGGCTGTCCTCGCCGGCGTGCTGCGGGTCGGCGCGCAGGATGCCGAGGCCGGTGCCGGGGACGGCGGCGAGGGAGTCGTCCTCGCGGAGCTGGTACTCGCGGTAGCCGAGGAAGGTGAAGTGGTCGGCGGCCAGCCAGCGCAGCAGCTGGCGGGCCTCCTCGACCTCGCTGGAGGGCAGGTCGGAGGCAGTCGGCTCGGTGGGCAGCTCGTCGGCCATCCGCAGGGCCGAGTCCCGCATCTTCTCCCAGTCCTCGACGGCCTCGCGGACGTCGGACAGGACGCGCAGCAGATCGGCGGTGATCTGCTTCAGGTCGGCGCGGTCGGTCTCGCGGTCGATCTGGACGTGGATCCAGGACTCGGTGTGCGCGTCGTGCGGCAGCTCGCCGGCGGGCGGGGTGGTGAGCACCTCGATGAGCTTGCCGGTGAGGTCGCGGCGGACCACGATCTGCGGGTGGATGACGACGTGGATGCCACGGCTCTGGCGGGTCAGTTCGTTGGTCACCGAGTCGACGAGGAAGGGCATGTCGTCGGTGACGACCTCGACGACGGTGTGGCTGCACGTCCAGCCGTTCTCCTCGACCGTCGGGGTGTGCACCCGTACGTTCGCCGTGCCCTGGGGTCGGGTCTCGGCCAGCCGGTAGTGGGAGAAGGCGGCACCGAAGACGTCGACCGGGTCGCGGTCCGCGAGGTCCTCCGGGGCGGTGTGCAGGTAGTAGCGCTGGAGGAACGCGAGCACGGTCTCCTGGTCCGGAGTGCTCTCGTCCGTCGACCCGGTCGGTAGGTGCCCCCCGACCGGGCTGTTCTCAGCTACCCGAGCAGCCCTCTCGAGCAACTCGGCCTTTGCTTCGTCCAGCTTGGTCTGCATTGTCCTCTGGCTCCTGTCGCGCGCCGTTGCGTGACGTAGAAGGAAGTTCGGTGTCTTCCCCTGCGGCTCGACGCCACGGCCCGGGGTGTCCGGTCTGCTCAGACGCTATGCCGCAAGGTGAGATGAGCGGTGGGTTATCAGCCATTTTCGGCACGCCCGAAGGGTGTGACGCTGCTCTCTGTCGCGTCGGTACCCGGGGTATGCACGGCGTCCTGGGAGCCCTTGGAGCTCCGTCCCGCCCGCGTGGGCCTGCCGGGCAGACCCTGGGACCAGCGACCGCCGCCCGGTCACGGATGTCGTCCGTGGTCGCCGGGCGCGGAGCAGGGGCGACGATGCCCCCGCGAAATATCGCGCTGATCACGCCACAAGGCTATCTCTCCTCACCGGGGGCTCGTCACGAGCCGGATGTGTACAAACCGAGGGTCGAACTTTGACGTTATGCACAGGGGCGCAGAGCGTGAAATCGTCGTATTCACGGGCAGTCGGGACGGTGGTGGCGGTGTCGACGGTGACGGCTGTGGCGGTGTCCGGGCCGCGAGGCCCCTTGGCAAGCGCCCCGGCACGAGGCACGTTGCCCTTGACGCCTTGGGCGCTTGCCCCCGCGGGCTCATGAGCGGGTGAGCGGGTGAGCTGGTGAGCTGGTGAGCTGGTGAGCTGGTGAGCTGGTGAGCCCACGGTGCCCGACGCAGGCTCGGACGTATGCCACGGCAACAGAGGAGCGCACCGACATGACAGCGAAGATCCTCATCGTCACCGGCGACGCAGCGGAGTCGCTGGAAGTCCTCTACCCCTACCAGCGCCTGCGCGAGGAGGGCTACGAGGTCCACATCGCGGCTCCCGAGCGCAAGCAACTCCGGTTCGTCGTCCATGACTTCGAACCCGGCTTCGACACCTACACCGAGAAGCCCGGCTACACCTGGCCCGCCGATCTCGCCTTCTCCGAGGTCGATCCCGGCCAGTACGCGGCCCTCGTCATCCCCGGCGGGCGGGCCCCCGAGTACCTCCGCAACGATCCCGAACTCCGCAAGATCCTCAAGTCCTTCTTCGACACGGACAAGCCCGTGGCCCAGATCTGCCACGGCCCCCTGCTCACCGCCGCGATCGACGGCCTGCGCGGCCGGCGGGTCACGGCCTACCCGGCGCTCGAACTCGACATGCAGTCCGCCGGCGCGACCTTCCAGGACGCCGAGACGGTGGTCGACGGCACGCTGGTCTCCGCCCGCGCTTGGCCTGATCACCCCGGCTGGATGCGGGAGTTCCTCACGGTGCTGCGGGCGAAGGCGCCGGTGACGTGACGGTGGCGTGATCTACGGGCGCGGTGTCCGCTCGGGCACCGTGCCCTGTCACACCGACCGGCAGGTCACACGCAGGCTCACGCTCACGCCGCCAGCCGCTCCGCCTCCGCGACGGCTTCCGCCAGCGAGTCCACCACGGGCACCCCCACGCCCTCCAGGCTGGCCCGGCTGTGCGAACCACCGGTGTAGAGCACGGCCCGCGCGCCCACGTGCAGGGCGGCCACCGCGTCGTCGGCCGCGTCCCCGATCACCACGGTGCGCGCGGGGTCCACTCCGGCCAGCGCCCCGAGGTGCCGCACCATGTGCTCGGCCTTGCTGCCGCCGGAGGGCCCGGTGCGCCCGTCGACCCGTATGAAGTGCGGCTCTATCCCGAACTCCCTGACCAACGGCACGAGTTCGTCATGGCCGTACATGCTGAGGATCGACTGGCTGCGACCCGCGGTCCGCCACCCCGCGAGCAGCTCCGCCGCGCCTTCGGTCAACCCGCAGGTGACCCGGTGCTCGGCGTAGTACCGATGGAAGACGTCATCCATGGCCTCCCACTCGGCGTCGGTGGGCAGCCGCCCCAGCAGCCGCTCGTAGAACTTCGGCACCGGCACGCAGTACAGCGCCCGGTACTCCTCCACTGTGATCGCCTTGAGCCCCAGCTCGGCGAACGCCGCGTTCGTCGCCCCGACGACCGCGTCGTTGTCGTGGAACAGCGTGCCGTTCCAGTCCCAGACGATGTGCGCGCTTCCTTGCATCCCCATGCCAAAAAAGGTACCCGCCGTCACTGACAATCAAGAGAATCGCAGGTCAGCGGGCATATTCCGACATCGGGCAGACTCAGTCGGCCAGCCCGACGAGGTTCGGGATCTCCTGCGTCGCGTACCAGAGCAGCTCGTGGTCCTCTGCCCCGTCGACGACGAACTGCGCGTCGTCGTCCCCGCGCTCGGCCGCCGCGAGCGCGTCGGCGGCGGCGCTCACATCGCCCTCCGCGTCACCGAGATCCACGTGCACGGCCGCCGCCTTGGCCAGCGACACCGTTCCGCCGACCCGCACCTCGCCGAGCGCCGCCGGGTCCAGTCCGCGGTCGGGGTCGGCGTGCGCGCTGCCGTCGGGTACGTCGACGGCGACCACGACCCTGCGCCGCGGCGCCTCGGGGTCGGCCGCCAGCAGCCGCAGCGAGGCCAGCGCGGCCCGGTTGAGGGCCGCGTACTCCAACTCCTCGATGTCGTCGGAGAGGTACCACTCGCGCAGCGCGGGCGTCACGGCGTACGCGACGAAGGGTCCCGTCCCCAGCTCACCCGTCTTGTACGCCTCGGCGAGACCGGAGAGGGTCAGGGGGACGTAGACGCGCATGGCTGACCGCTTTCGTAGTCGGAGAGTGCCTCGGGGAGGACGGGTGCCGTGCCTCCGGGAGGGCCTTCAGGATACGTGCGCGGGTCCCCTATCGAGTCCCCACCCGCACCCCTGAAAGCGTCCACCCCACGCCGGAAATTCACCCTGGGCACCCTTGCGGTGACGGGCTCGAGGGTCCATAAATCACCCGGATAAGTGAACAATCCGGCCCCTCCGACCCGCCCCGTCACGTCCTTGCCACCCCTGCCCATGGCCCCGTACAAGATCCCCAACCAGCAAGTTACTTCCCGGTACATCCCGGGCCGACCCAACGGGGACCCCATGCACAAGGTCATGACCAGGACCGCCCAGCAC
>NZ_JAENRY010000020.1 GCF_016612545.1 Streptomyces sp. MBT65
CGAACCTGCTCATCGTCATCGAGGGCATCAACTGGACCGGCCTGCCCATCGACGGCTTCGCCCACGGCCGCCCCCTGCTCACCCCCGCCCTCACGCTCTCGCACACCCTGGTCGCCGCCCACAAACTCGTCTACTCGGCCCACTTCTACGGCTACACGGGTCCCCACCACAGCGGCGCCACCGGACTCGGCGAGACCAGCGACCCCCGCTACCAGGACCTCAGTCGCGACGCGCTGTTCCAGGCCCTCTACGACGAGGCGTTCTTCGTCTCCCAGGACAACGGCAAGCACTACACCGCCCCTGTGTGGATCAGCGAGTTCGGCATCGGAGCGGGCGAGACCGGTACCGCGGCACGCACCTGGTTCGGCAATGCGACCGCCTACTTCGCCGACCACGACGCCGACTTCGCGTACTGGCCCCTGGTCGGCTGGCAGGGCCACGACGACTGGGCCCTGCTGCGCTACGACACGGACGGCACCCGGCACGGCCTCCTGGACGACGCGGACTGGCGCGGCGCCGGATGGCAGCGATTGATGTCCGCCCCCTCGCTCACCGGTCCGGTCGCCCGCGTCCCCGCTTGGCAGATGCTCGCCACCGACCACGGCGACTACGTCGAGTCCGTACGGGTGCGCGCCACCGGCGACTGGGACTCGGGAGCCGCCAAGGCGGCCTGCCCGGACGGCCTGCGGCTGATCGGTCTGGGGCACACCTCGGGCCGGGGACTGTGCACGGACGTCACCGCGGGCGGCCTGCGTGCCGCGGACGGCGCCCAGTCGGTCGTCACCGACGAACGCAACGTCCCGCAGGGCGGCGACTGGGCCTCGGGATACACCAAACTCCAGTGCGCCCAGGGCCAGTTCCTCATCGGCTACAGCCACCGGGGTGTGCGGACGTCGGCATCTCTGTGCGCGCCCGCCGCTGTCGCCCTGGCGGGCACGGGACGCACCGTGTGGTTCGACCGGTCCGACAACCGGCCCGCCGGCGCCGGCGGCGGTGACTTCGCGAGCGGCGACTACAAGGGCCAGTGCGCGGACGACGAGTACGCCGCGGGCATCGCCTACACCACCCGCACCGGCAGCTCGCCGGGCCCCGCGGCCCTGTTCTGCCGCAAGCTGGCCGGCTGACGCCGAAGGCGAGTGGGCGGGTGTCTCACGAGGGCGGCGGAAGCTGATCGGTCAGGTCGAGGTGCGGTTCGAAGGCGTGCAGCAGGAGCGCGCGCATACGGTCCGGCTGCATGTCCGTCGAGTTGACGAGGATCTGGATCGCCAGACCGTCGACCATCGCGGTGAACCGGTCGGCGAGGGCCTCGATGTCCGCCTCCGGCGCGAGGCCCTCGGACCGGCACTCGTGCAGCACGTCCACCACGACCCGGTACCAGCCCGAGTAGATCCGCCGCTGCGCGGGCCGCAGCAGGGGCTCCAGCATCGCCTGGTTCCAGAACTGGATCCACACCGACCATTCGTCGATGTCGTCGGCGGTGAGCGGGAGTTGGACCTCGATCAGGCGGCGCAGCTTGTCCCGCGCGGATGTCGCCCGGCCGAACTCCTCGTCGATCCGGGTGCGGAACCGTTGGGCGTAGAACTCGAGCGCCGCGTGCAGCGTGGCTTCCTTGCTGGGGAAGTGGTAGTGCACCGTCGCCGTGCTGGTCCCGCAGTAGCGGGCGATGTCCGAGACCCGCACGTTGTGATAGCCCCGGCGGGCGATGAGGACGGTCGCGGCCTCCAGGATCTGGTCCCGGCGTTCCTGTGCCGTCACCGGCTGCGCCCGGTCCCGGCCGGCGTCGGGCGGGAGGACGGGCTCCGGACCGGTTCCCTCGACCAGATACGCCGTGGAGACCCCGCATGCCTTCGCGATGGCGGCGATCTCCTCGTCGCGCAGCCGCCGGGTCCCGCGCAGTGCCTTGGAGAGGGCGGTCGGGTCCATGCCGATCCGGTGGGCGAGTTCGCGCTGGGAGACGGCGGCGGCCCGGATCGCCGTACGGACGCGTTCCGGCAGATCGGCGACGGTCGCGGCCGGCCGCTCTTCGATGCTGGTCATAACCCGGTCAGTATGTCAGGCACGGTCGTTCACCCCTGGTGGACGACGGCCGCGAGGGCGCTGATCACCTCGGCCGCGGCCCGCTCGCCCGACGAGATCGCCCCGTCGATGTAGCCGTTCCACACCGAGGCGGTCTCGGTCCCCGCCCAGTGGACGAGCCCGGCCGGCTCCCGCCAGCCGTCCCTGCCGTGCCGGGTCCAGCCGCCCGGGGTCACGAAGCACTCGTAGCCGCCGATGGTCCAGCCGGTCCGGGGCCAGATCTGCTCGACATAGTCGACGGGCGCTCCGGCCCGGGGTCCGGCGACGGCGGACAGGGCGGCCAGCACCTCGTGGCGGCGCTCGGTGTCGGTTCCGGCGGACCAGCGGTCGAGCCGGTCGCCGTAGACGAACGCGACGAGCACGCCGCGCGAGGCGTCCTCCGGGGAGTTGTCGAAGACGACGCCGACCGGGCTGTCGCCGAAGAACGTCGCGATGCCGGAGCGGCCCGCCGGGCGCCAGAAGGGTTCCTCGTAGACGGCGTGCACCTTGGCGACCCGGCCCATCGGGGAGTGGCGGACCCAGCCGCGCCGCCCGACGGGCAGTACCGGGTCGAAGGCGATGCGCTCGACCGCCGCCGGGGGTACGGCGACGACGGCTCGGCGGGCGCGGACGACGGTGTCGCCGGTGTACGCCTCCACGCCGTGGGCGGTCTGTCGGAGGGACAGCACCGGGTCACCGAGCCGGACCCGACCGCCGAGCGATGTCGCGAGCGCGTGGGCCACCGCGTCGGCTCCGTCGGAGAAGCGTGCGTCCTGGGCGCAGCCGCGGGTCTCCATCAGCTGTTCGTAACCGCCGCCGGAGGCCAGGTAGAAGAGCACGTGGAAGAAGGAGATCTCGTGCGGTTCGGCGCACCAGAGGCCCTGGACCGCGAGCGCCAGTCGCGCCAGGGCGTCCTCGTCGGCGGTCTGCGCGCGGAAGAAGTCCTCGGCCGACTGGGCGTCGAACTCCGCGAACCGCGGGGTGGACCACGGCAGTTCGAGGTCGACGGTGCGGGCGAGATCGTCGAGCAGGGCGGTGACGCGTGCGTACTCCTCGATGCCCGGTCCGCTGTCCGGTGCGCCGCCCGCGTAGTCGACGCGGGTGCCGTCGGCGCGGATCTCGACGTGCCGTCCGGTCTCCCAGGTCGGGAACGTCCGGCAGCCGAACCGGTCCGCGAGCGCGTGGAACCGTCGCTGGGTCGGCCCGATCCACTGTCCTCCGTGGTCGATGCGCACCCCCGACGGACTCACCTGGCTGAACACGCGGCCACCGACGCGCTCGGCGGCCTCCAGTACGACCACGTCGACCCCGGCGTCGGCCAGCCGCCACGCGGTGCTCAGCCCCGCGTAGCCGGCGCCCACGACCACGACCTCGGTGTCGACTGCAGAAGTTTCGAGTGTTGTCACGCCGGACACCGTGTCGCAACGTTGACCCATCAGTCAAGATGCACCACAAAATTGCGATCGAGGTCTTGACAGCACCTCCGGCCACGGCCAGTCTGACTCGCCAATCAGTCATTGCGTTTTGTTGTCGGTACCCGTAGACCATCAGATCGGGAGTGGCGATGACCTCGGATTCGCAATACCAAAGAGGCAAGGCACCGGCACCCGCGCAGGAGCTCAGCCCCGCCGTCGAGCCGATCGACGTCGAGTTCTCCGACAAGGGTTTGCGCTCCGGCGCGCTCGGCATGGCCACCAGCCTGATCCTCGCCGTGGCGTCCGCGGCCCCCGCCTACAGCAGCCTCACCGCGACGCTGGCCTTCGTCGTCGGATACGTCGGCTTCCAGGCCCCGTCCGTGGTCGTGCTCGCCTTCGTCCCGATCCTGTTCGTCTCCTTCGGCTACGCCGCCCTCAACCGACGCGACCCGGACTGCGGCACGATCTTCACCTGGGCCACCCGCTCCCTGAACCCGAGCCTCGGCTTCCTCGGCGGCTGGGCGATCATCGCGTCCTTCGTCCTGGTGATCGGCAGCCTCGCGCAGGTCGCCGGGCAGTACGTGTTCCTGCTGTTCGGCGCGGAGAACATCGGTTCCGACCCGGCCGACTGGCGGGTGCTGCTGGCCGGACTCGGCTGGCTCGCGCTGATGACCCTCGTCTGCTACCGCGGCATCGAGATCGCGGCGGCGGTCCAACGCGCCCTGCTCTTCCTGGAGTTCGGCATGCTCGTGGCCCTCTCCGTCGTCGCGCTCGTCAAGGTGTACGCCGACAGCGCGCCGACCGGCACCCGGCGGCCGAGCCTGTCCTGGCTCAACCCGTTCGAGGGCGCGTCCCTGAGCGCGTTCGTCAGCGCGCTGGTGCTGATGCTGTTCATCTACTGGGGCTGGGAGACGGCGCTCACCGTCAACGAGGAGACCACCGACCGACACCGCATCCCGGGCCGCGCCGCGACCTGGTCCACGGTCCTGCTGGTGACGCTGTACCTCCTCGCCACCTTCGCCGCGATCTCCTTCGCCGGCATCGGCGACTCCGGGATCGGCCTGAACAACCCGGACAACTCCGGGGACGTCCTGTACGGCTTCGGCACCGCGGTGTTCGGGTCGAGCGGTTTCGGCTCGGTGCTGTGGCACCTGCTGATCCTCATGGTCCTCACCTCGGCCGCCGCGTCGACGGAGACGACCGTACTGACCCTCAGCCGCACGATGCTGTCGATGGGCGACCAGGGCGCGCTCCCCCGCGCACTGGCCCGGGTGCACCCGCGCTTCCGCATCCCGCACGTGGGCACGATCGCGGTCGGGGTGATCGGCGCGGTGGTGTACGTCGCGCTGAACTTCCTCGGCCACGGTCTCGTCCTCGGCGACGCGGTGTCGGCCTGCGGAGTGCTGATCGCCTTCTACTACGGCCTCACCGGCCTCACCTCCGCCTGGGTGCACCGCACCGGGCCGCGCGCCAAGGCGACGGACCTCTGGCTGACCGTCGTCCTCCCCGCGATCGGCGGGCTCGTCCTGCTCGCCGCGGGAGCGTGGAGCCTGGTGCAGGCGTGGGATCCCATCAACAGCGGTACGAGCTGGTCGCTCCCGTTCTCCTCGGGAACCCACGTCGGCGGCACGTTCCTGATCGGCACCGGAACGCTCGTGCTCGGCCTGCTCGCCCTGCTGGTCTGCCGGCGCCTGTACCCCGCGTTCTTCGAACGCCGGTCAACTCCCGCAGTCCAGGCCTGAGTTCGACCCTTCCGTCCTACGACCCCTCGAGGTTCATCACTCATGACCCTGCCAGGCACGGGGCAGCCCGCCTATCAGGTCGTCGATCCCGCGACCGGCGACCCGGTCCGCTCCTTCCCCTACGCCACCGATGCCGAGGTCGCCGAGATCCTGGACGCCGCGCACTCGGCGTACCTCGACTGGCGGGAGCGCACCGTCGCCGAACGCGCGAACCTCGTCCGCCGAGCGGGCGCCGCTCTCCTACGACGGTCCCGCGAACTGGCCGCGACCATGCGGCTGGAGATGGGCAAGCCGCTCTCCGAAGGGACCGACGAGATCGAGTACTGCGCGTCGATCTTCGACCACTACGCCGACCAGGGCCCCGCCCTGCTCGCGGACGAGGAGCTCGCGACCCGTGGCGCAGGCCGCGCGGTCGTCCAGTCCCGCCCGATCGGCCCGCTGTTGGGCGTCATGCCCTGGAACTACCCCTCCTATCAGGTCGCCCGCTTCGCCGTCCCGAATCTCGTGCTGGGCAACACCGTGATCGTCAAGCACGCCGAGTCGGTCCCGCTCACCGCCGGCGCACTTGAGCAGGTGTTCCTCGAAGCGGGCCTGCCGCACGGGACGTACCTCAATGTCTTCGCCACGCACGAGCAGGTCGAGACCGTCATCGCCGACCCCCGGGTCCAGGGCGTGTCGCTGACGGGGTCCGAGCGTGCGGGCTCGGTCGTCGCCGCGACCGCGGGCCGTTACCTGAAGAGGTGCGTGCTCGAACTCGGCGGCTCGGACCCGTTCGTCGTGCTCGACTCCCCCGACGTGACCGCCGTGGCGGCGCTGGCCTGGCGGACGCGGATCCATAACAACGGACAGGCCTGCACCTCCAACAAGCGCATGCTCGTGATGACCGACATCTACGACGAGTTCGTAGCCGCGCTCGTCGCCGAGGCCGAGGCCGTCGACACCGCCGTACACCCGCCGTTGGCCTCCCGCGCGGCGGCCGAGCACCTCGCGGCCCAGGTCGAGGACGCCGTCGCCAAGGGCGCCCGTCTGCTCGTGGGCGGTGTCCTGGCCCCGGACCGGTCGGCCCGCTACTCCCCCGCCGTCCTGGTGGACGTCACCGAGGACATGCGGGCCTGGCAAGAGGAACTCTTCGGGCCGGTGGCCGTCGTCCACCGCGTGACGCACGACGAGCACGCGGTCCAACTCGCCAACTCCACTCCGTACGGACTCGGTTGTGCTGTGTTCAGCGCCGATCCCGAGCGGGCGCGGCGCGTCGCGGAGCGGCTGGAGAGCGGCATGGCGAACATCAACACCCCGTCCGTGGACGGACCCGAACTCCCCTTCGGCGGAGTCGGGCGCTCCGGCTACGGCCGCGAACTGGGCCCGGGAGTCAGCGAGTTCATCAACAAGCGGCTCCTGTGCACGGCGGTGCAGGCCCATGTCTGATCAGTTCAGCACCGCGGATCACCGCAGCGGCCTGCCGTCGACACCGGAGAACGGGAGGCCGTCCGTGTCCTTTCCCCAGGCCTTCGTCGACCCTTCGTCCGTCGCGGTCGTCGGCGCCACCGAGGACCGCGCCAAGTGGGGCTACTGGCTCGCCACCGGCGCCCTCGCGGGAGCCGACCGGCGGCAGGTGTGGCTGGTCAACCGCCGCGCCGCGCACGTCCTCGGGCAGCCCTGCCACGCGACAGTGGGCGAGCTGCCGGGGACCCCCGATCTCGTCGTCGTGGGCGTGCCGCCGGAGCACGTCCTCCCCGTCGTGCGGGACGCCCTCGCCAAGGGGTGCCGCGCTTTCCTCGCGATCACCACGGGACTCGGTGCCGACGAGTCCGAACTCGCCTCCCTGCTGCGCGAGTCGGACGCGCGGATGATCGGGCCGAACAGCCTCGGGATGTTCAACGCGGCCACGCAACTCCGGCTGGCCTGGGGGAACTTCACTCTCGGGAGTCTCGCGATCGTCTCGCAGAGCGGTCAGCTCGGCTCCGAGATCGCCGGTCTCGGCGCCCGGACCGGACTGGGTGTGTCCCGCTTCTACTCGGTCGGCAACCAACTCGACGTGGGGGCCGCCGACATACTCGAATCCCTCGTCGCCGACGAGCACACCACCACGGTGGCCCTCTACTTGGAGAGCTTCGCGGACGGCACACGGATCGTCGCCGCCCTCGATGCCCTGCGCCGCGTCGGCAAACACGTACTCGTGCTCACCACCGGCGCGAGCGAGGGCAGTCGTCGACTCGCGCGGTCCCACACCGGTTCGATGACCTCGGCGCTCGACGTCGTCGACGCGGCGTGCCGCGCCACCGGAGCCCTTCGCGTGGCTTCCCCGCGCGAACTCGTCGACGCGGCACGGGTGTTGGACACGACCACGCCACCGGATGGACGCCGGGTCGCGGTCATCAGCGACAGCGGCGGACAGGGCGGGATCGCCGCCGACCTCGCCACCACCCGGGGGCTGCGGGCACCGGTCTTCACCGACCGGCTGCAAGCCGGTCTCCGTACTCTGCTCCCGCCCGCCGCTGCGGTGTCCAATCCCGTGGACCTCGCGGGCGCGGGAGAAGCGGACCTCCAAATCTACGCACGGGTCGCCGAGTTGGTGGCCGCCTCCGGCGAGGTCGACTCGATCGTCCTGTCGGGATACCTGGGTTGCTACGGCGAGGACTCGCCGAGCCTCGTGGACGCCGAGTCCGCCGTGATCGACCGCCTCGGCGACCTCCGGCGGACGGAAACGACACGGGTACCCCTGATCGTGCACAGCATGAGCGCCGTCTCACCGGCGGTTGCCCGGCTACGGGAGCACCGCGTCCCGGTCTTCGACACCATCGACGCGGCGCTGGGCGCGCTGGGCCATGTGACCCGGTTGGGCGGGCAGCCCCGCCCGACTCCAGCGACCGTACGAACCGGAACGACGGTCCCAACTCCCGGCTACTGGGCGGCTCGTACGTTCCTCAGCGCACTCGGCATCGCGCTGCCCGAGGCGAGACGGGTAACCGACGCGGCCGGGTTCGCGGAGGCCTGCGCGTCCCTGCGAGCACCCCTTGTGCTCAAGGCCGGCTGGATCGAGCACAAAAGCGAACACCGGGCCGTCAGAACCGGGTTGGGACCGGAAACCGCCGCTGCCGTGTTCCGTGAGATGTACGAACGGCTCGGCCCCGGTGAGTATGTCGTCGAGGAGCAGGACACCCGGCCAGGCGTCGTCGAGATGCTGATCGGCGCCCGCCGGGACCGTGACTTCGGTCCGACCGTGGCCGTGGGCCATGGCGGGGTCCACGCCGAACTCTGGCGTGACGTCTCCGTGGAGCTGGCGCCGGTCGACCGACGGACGGCGGCCGCAATGCTCGACCGCCTGCGCTCGCGCCGGCTGCTGGACGGCTGGCGGGGACAACCGGCGGTCGACCTCGACGCCCTGGTCAACGCGATCGTCGCCGTGTCGGAGGCGATCGCGGCCACCACCGGTGTGACGGACATCGAGGTCAACCCGATCCGGGTCGGGCCCGAGGGCGCGCTCGCCGTGGACGCGCTCGTCGTCTCCAGCACCGCAGCAGCCGTACCAGAAACAACCGGGGTGAACGGCCACCGGGAAACCACCGAGGAGCAGGAGATATCGCGTGAGCACGTCCACTGAGCCCTGGCCGCTGACCGATGAGCAGCGGGCGATCGTCGAACTGTGCCGGGAGTTCGCCGCGAACGAGATCCGGCCGCGCGGACGCGAGGTCGACGAGCGTGACATCGAGTCACCGCTGGACATCTTTCGGGCGGCGGCCAAGGTCGGCATCACCGACTTCATGCTGCCCGAAGAGTACGGCGGGGGCGGATTCACCGATGTCGTGACGCAGTGCCTGGTGCAGGAGCAGATGTGCTGGGGCGATCCGGGCATCGGCAACTTCGTGTGCTCCAACGGGTTCTTCGCCGACCCGCTGCTCGCGCTCGGCACCGAGGAGCAGAAGGCGGAGTGGCTGCGTCCGCTCGCCGGTCCGAACCCGCTCTACACCGCGCTGGCGACGACCGAGCCGGAAGCGGGTTCCGATGCCGCGTCGATCGCCACCACGGCCGTCCGGGTCGAGGGCGGCTATGCGATCAGCGGGCAGAAGGTGTGGATCTCCAACGCGGGCCTGGCCGACCAGTACGTGGTGTTCGCCAAGACCGACCCCACCCGGGGATCCTCCGGGGTCACCGCGTTCCTGCTGCGCAAGGGTGCGGAGGGCATGAGGTTCGGCGAGCCCATGCGCAAGATGGGGCAGCGCGCGATCGTCTGCCGCGAGATCTTCTTCGACGACGTCTTCGTGCCGGAGTCCGACCGCCTCGGGGACGAGGGGCAGGGCTTCCGCGGACTGATGAGGACCTTCGACATCTCACGGATCGTGCTGGCCGCGGCGGCGACCGGAGCGGCCCGTGCGGCCTACGAGTACGCGCTCCAATACGCCCGGGAGCGCAAGCAGTTCGGCAAGCCGATCATCGAGCACCAGGCCGTCGCGTTCCGACTGGCCGACATGGCGACCCGGATCGAGTCCGCGTGGCTGCTGACCCTGCACGCGGCGCGCCGGATGGACGCCGGGGCGGACGCCACGAAGCTCGCGGCCATGGCCAAGCTCCAGGCCTCGGAGACCTCGATGGCGGTGACCTGGGGTGCCGTGCAGACCCTCGGCGGCTGGGGCTACTCGCGCGAGTTCCCGGTCGAACAGTGGATGCGCGACGCCAAGTTGGAGGAGATCGAGGAGGGCACCTCGGACATCATGCGGCTGATCATCTCGCGCCGCCTCTGACGCCCCTGACACCTGCGACGTCCCCACCCCGGCAACAGGAGTGACATGACCTTCCAGAACGAGTTCACGGAGATGTTCGGGGTCGAACATCCCGTCGTGTGCGGCGGAATGCTCGCGGTGGGTACCGCGGAACTGATCTCGGCCGTCGCGAACGCCGGCGCGCTGGGCTTCCTCAGCGCGCTGACCCAGCCCACCCCGGAGGCGCTCGCGAAGGAGATCGCGCGCTGCCGTGACCTGACCGACAGGCCGTTCGGCGTCAACCTCACCATCCTGCCCACCATCGAGCCGGTGCCGTACGACGACTACCGGGCGGTCATCATCGACTCGGGGGTGAAGGTCGTGGAGACGGCGGGCAGCAACCCCGCACCGCACCTCCCGGCGTTCAAGGAGGCCGGCGTGAAGGTCGTGCACAAGGCCGTCGCCGTCCGGCACGCGCTGAAGGCGGAGGCGCTGGGCGTCGACGCCGTCAGCATCGACGGGTTCGAGTGTGCCGGGCACCCCGGTCAGGACGACGTCTCCGGCCTCGTCCTGATCCCGGCCGCCGCCCGCAGGCTGCGCATCCCGATCATCGCGTCCGGCGGTTTCGCCACCGGCTCCGGTCTCGTCGCGGCCCTGGCGCTCGGAGCGTGCGCGATCAACATGGGGACCCGGTTCGAGGCGACCGAGGAGGCGCCGATCCACCCGAACGTCAAGGCGCGGATCGTCGCGAACGACGAGCGCGGCACCCAGATCGTGTTCCGGGAGTTCGGCAACACCGCCCGGGTGGCGCGCAATTCGGTCTCCCAGGACATCGCCCGCCTGGGCGCGCGCCCAGGGGCCGACTTCTCCGACGTGGCCGAACTCGCCTCCGGGAAACGCGCCAGGCAGCGGGTACTGCGGGAGGGCGATGTAGAGGGCGGCATGTGGTGGGCCGGTCAGGCGCAGGGCCTCATCGACAGCGTGGAGAGCTGCGAGACGGTGGTCCGCACGATAGTCGCGGAGGCCGAGAACATCATCCACGACCGCCTCCGGCGGCAACTCGTGCCGTCTGCCGGCATGACCCCGGCGGTGGTCGGCTGAACGGTGCTTACATCGATCGAGCTGAGGTCCGTCCACGCTGGACCGAAAGGCGGTAACGGTACGCGGTGTTGAGGCCGACTTCCTCGCCGCAACCGGCTACGGCGAGGACCAAGCCCCCGCCCTCACGGAACAGTTGATGTCGAGGTTGGAACGATTCGCGCCGATCGGTCGCAGGGCACCTCCGTAGAGGCGCCCGATCGGTCGCAGGGCACCTCCGTAAAGGCGCCCTGCGGCGAGCTGCGGCCTTACTGGGGCTTGAAGGAACGGATCTGGTAGCTGCCCTGCGGGTTCCCCCGCCGTTCCAGTCGCTGTAGATGCAGAAGTACCCGGACGTGCACTTGAAGGCCGCCAGGCTGCTGGGTGCAGCGGGGGCCGCGGTCGCGGCAGGCCCCCGCACCCAGGACTGCGGCGAAGGCGCCACGGCGCCACGGCGTTGAGCTTGGGGAGCGTGCCGTCAGCCGGTGCTCCACTTCTGGTTGCTCCCGCCCGTACAGCTCCACAGTTGCAGCACCGCGCCGTTGCCGGTCCCCGCATCCGTCACGTCGACGCACTTGTCGGCCTGGACGTTGACCAGATCGTGCGCGGCGTTGAGCCTGAACTGCTGGGCCCCGGTGCCGTTGCAGGCGACCAGCTTGATCCACGCGCCGTCCGCCCGCGAACCGCCGTCGACGTCCATGCACTTGCCCAGGGCGCGGACCGTTCCGTCCGACGCGAACTTCCACTTCTGGCGGGCGGCACCCGTGCAGTCCCAGATCTGCAGACGGGTGTTGTCCGCCGAGCTGCCTCCGGTCACGTCGATACAGCGGGCGGAGGCGTGACCCCGGATCAGTACACCGTTGGCGGCGTTGACGGCGTTGGTGGAAGCGGCGGTCGGCGAGGAACTCCCGGACGGCGCCCCGCCGTTCTTGGTGTCGCCCTTCGCGGTGGCTGTCGCCTCGCCGATCGCCGGTGAACCGGTCTTGGGGGTCGGCTGCCCACTGGACTGCCGCGTGGAGTCGGCTTCGAGCGCGGAGGATTCACCCGACGGCGAGGCGGAGCCGGACGAGTCGGTCACCTCCCCGCTCTGTTCGCTGCCCCGAACGGTGTCCGATCCATTGCCGGCCGCAGAACGTCCGTTGCCGTCATCGCCGTTCACCAGGAACAGGGAGCCGATCAGCACGACTCCGGCGGTAGCGGCGGCGGCGATCAGTACCCTGCGGCGCCGTGCGGGTCGGAGCGCGGGTCCGCTCGGAGCGGCCGTGATGTCGGCTCGATGGTCGTTCACGTCTCCGGCGGGTGCATCGGTACGCCCACCTGACGTCTCCTTGTCCGGTACGCGCTCGGTGAATGCCGCGAACTCGGCCGCCGCCGCGGACATGGGCGGCGGGAGCACGGACCCTGGGCCGGGGTCGGGGTCGGGTACGACCTCGGAGGCTGCGGCGGGCCCCAGCGCGGCGGCGGCCTCGGCGATCGCCGAAGGCCCCTTCGACCGGCGTGGCAGGGGCCGCGACGCGGCGTCGGGCTGATCGGTCCGGGCCGTGGCGGCCTCCGCCGTCGGATCCTCGGAGGAGGCCGTCATGTCGTCCTTCCGGTTACTGAGGTGGTGGATCCCTGCGTGGCCGGTACGGCGTCGAGATGCCGAAGACGTCGTGGTGGCCCGCGGTGGTCCGCGATGCGTTGAGCGGGCGCCGACGATCACCGTCCTCGTGCCCGAGGCGATTCTGTCGTGCCCACGACCGCCTGTGCAAAGGGCGACACGCGGTGTCCTCCCGACACCGGAATCTCTCGAAGCTCGGCCCCCATCAAGGGGGCTGCGTACGGCCGTTGCCGGCTGCTCACGTCCCTCCAGTCGTCCCGGGCAACGGCGTTCTCTGGGATCGGGGATCGCCGGCATCTGATGCTCCGTCAAGGAGTGCAGGGCGCTGCACTCCCTGGCCGTGCCCGCCGAGGGCCGACACCTACAACAGCCCTCCGATCTCCCCGAGTAGCGCAGTGGAGGCCGTCGTCAACCGCACGTCACGGTGATCGGCGCGTGCACGCTCCGCGGGGGCAGTGTGACGGTAAGGGTGTGGGTCGTGCTGTCGAAGTGGTAGGCGTGCGGGGAGAGTTGGGCTCCTCCCACACGGACGGCGTTCGGGGCGGTGACGCCGAGGAAGGAGACGGTCCACTGCCGGTTTCGGATCTGGCCGTGGAAGGTTCCGGTCGCGGGGGCGATCGTCAGCGTGCGTCGGGCGTTGTTCTCCCGGTACCGGATCTTCGTGGTGGCGGTGTGGCCGCGCCCTGTGCCGGCTCCGTCGTCCTCGTAGAGGGAGGAGGAACCGGAGGCGCCCGCAGCGACGGTGAGCGTGACCTTGGTCAGTGGGGCCTTGTCGTTGCTGGTCACGTTGTTCGTACGGGTCGGGATCGTCGCGCCCGCTCTGACGAACACGGGCATGGTGTCGAGGCCGCTGGTGATGTTCTGGGTCGTGCCACCGGCGTAGGTCTGCCCGGTGAAGTAGTCGGTCCACTGACTGCCGGGCGGGAACCACACCGAGGTCGTCGCCGTGGCACCGGGTGTCGTGACGGGGGCGACCAGCAGGTCGGAACCGTAGAAGTACTCGCTGCCCGAAGTGGCGTACGCCTGCGGCTCGTTGGGGTACTCGAGGTACATCGGGCGAGTGACGGGGACACCGGTCGTGCCGGCCTGCTGTGCGAGTGAGTAGGTGTACGGCACCAGGTTCTCGCGGAGGTTGAGGAACTTGTCCGCGGAGGCGCGGGCCGCGGTGCCGTACTGCCAGGGCAGCCGGTCGCTGTGGTTGCTGTGCAGCCGGTCGATGGGCTGGAAGGTGCCCAGTTGGACCCAGCGCGCGTACATGTCGTCGGGGAGTTTGCGCGTGGTGTGGGTCGTGCCGTCGGAGGTGTAGGTCTCCGAACCGGTCAGGTTCGTGGTGTCGTTGTGGCCGCCGATGTCATGGCTGATCGCCGACAGGCCGGTGGCGGCCGCCTCACCCGGCGTGTAGCCGACCTCCGCCTTCAGGGTGCCCCAGGTGGACGAGGTGTCGCCGGTGAAGTGGACGGTGGTGCGCTTGTCGGCCCACGGTCCGGTCGGCAGCCCCTGCTGGCCGCTGTAACCGCCCGCCTGGAGCGAGCCGTAGGCGCGGGAGACGACGAATCCGCGGCCGATGGTCTTGTCGGCATCCGTGGCGTACTGCTGGTTGATCCACGCGTCGGGAGTGACGCCGGGCAGCGAGGACTGGGAGTTGTCGCAGCACCAGTCCGGCCACCAGAAGTCGTTGCCCTGCCGGTCCATCGTCTGATGCAGGTCCATGTACGCCTTGAGCTGGTCGGGGTCGCCCCAGTCGAAGGTGTAGCAGTCCCCCGGGCCACTGCTCGCGGCCGAGGCACAACCCCCCTTGCGCAGCTTGCCCTTGGCGGTGGCCTGGGCCTGGGCGAACTGCGGGTCGCCGCTGAGGATGCTCGGGTGGACGTTGAGCGTGTTGTGCAGGCCCTGGGCGGCGGACCAGTCGAAGAACCCCTTCGGATCGGGGAACTTGGACGTGTCGATCTCCCAACCGCTCCATGTGTTGGGCGACTTGAAGTCGGTGTCGGTCACCAGGACGTCCAGGGGTACGCCCTCGGCCCGGAAGGCGGGCAGGATCCTGTTCTCGTAGTCGGCGGCGGTGCGGTCGATGTACTCCGAGTACCAGACGCCGTACGCCCATTGAGGAAGCAGTTCGGACGGGCCGGTCAGGGTGGCCAGGTCGGACAGGGCCTGTTTGTAGTCGTGGCCGTAGCCGAAGACATAGCCGTCCTGGTACGGCGCGCCGCCGTGGGAAGGGCGTTGGGTGACCTGGCGGGTGCCGGTGTCGTAGAGGGCCGAGGCCGTGTCGTCGAGCAGGTACCAGCCGTCCTTGTACAGCAGGCCCGGGGTGGTGGCCGGTGTGCCGTTGTCGCCGTTGAAGCCGTCGAGGCTGCGGCGGTAGCCGCCGAGCGCCAAGTGCGGTTGCGGGGCCGGGGAGTTGGCGGTGGTGACGGAGACCGTGTCGAGGTTGACGTGGCAGCTCGCGGTGTCCGGGCAGCCGACGGTGATGTCGGCGGCTCCGGCCTTGAGGGTGACGGGGACCGAGGCGGTCTTCCAGGTGTCCCAGTCGCCGGTGACGGGCAGGGACAGGGTCTGCGTGGTACCGCCGGAGGACACCGTGGCCGTACGTGTCTGGTAACGGCCGTCGCTGCCCGTCGCGTTGGCGTAGCGGACCTGCAACGCGTAGGTGCCGTCCGCCGGTACGCCGACCACATGGGTCAACAGGCCTGCTCCCTGGTTCAGTTCGGCGACGAAGCCGCTGCCGGAGTAGCCGGCGTGGTCGGTGGCGGTGATCGCCGAGCCCGAGCTGCGGTCGGCCTCGGCCTCGCAGTTCACGCCGAACCCGCAGTCCGTGATCGCGGTCGTGGACGTCGACGGAAAGCCGCCGCCCTGGTCGACCAGGGCGACGCTGTCGATGTTGACGTCGCCGGAGTCCGCGGCGGTCCTCGTCAGCGTGATGGTGTGGTGTCCGGCGCCGAGTTGTACCGCGCTGCTCGCCAGGCGCCAGGTGTTCCAGTTCGCGGTGACGGGCAGGCTCACCGTTCGGCTCGCGCCGCCGTCGACCGACAGGGTGAGGGTGCGTGTCGTGTTCTGGCCGTCGCCGCCGAGGGAGTTGGCGTAGCGCGCGTCGAACCGGTAGGTCCCCGACGAGGGGACGTCGACGTCGGCCGACAGGGAGTCGCCCGTTCCCTCGAAGCCGGCCAGGAATCCGGAGCCGGTGTATCCCGTGTGGTCCGAGACGATTCCGGGCCCGCTGTGCGGGAGTTGCTCCGCCTCGCACAGGGCGCCGAGGGCGCAGGTGAGCCGCTGCCACGGTGTGGCCTCGACGGGTGACCCGCCGGCCGACAGCCGTACGGAGAGGTTCTGCGCGTCGAAGGGCCCGGAACCCTCCTGGTACCGCAGGGTGAGCGCGCTGGTGCTGATGGTCAGCCAACCGTCGGACGTGTTGGAGGTGTACGAGGTCGGTGCGAACGCGGTGCGGCCGATCGCGTTGAACGTAGCGCTGTCGGTGAACTTCCCGTCCTGTGCGTACTCGGTGCGTATCAGGGTCGGGGACAGGATCTGGAAGCGTGCGTCGCCTGAAGTCACCGACGCGGTGCGGTGGTTCGTCGGTGCGTCCGCCGACGCCTCCGCGGTACCGGTCACCATCGTCGCCGCCAGGCTGCTCACCAGGGCGATGGCCGCGAGACGTCTTCGTAGGAGGCGCGTCGCGCGTAACGCTGGTCTTCTTCTCATGGACATCGTGGACATCATGGGCAGCTCCGTCCTGAAGCGGGCCTGCGGGGCCCGTGGTGAAGGTGTGCCGGGTCCCTTTCGCGCCTGGTGGAATGTGGCGCCATCCGACATCGTTGTCAAGCCCCGCCGTCGCAAGGACTTCGCGTGGGATCCGGCCTGGGTCTCCCACATCACCGCGCCCACACTCCCGCTGTGGACCGACCACGACCCGACCGGCGGACTCGACGAGGCGGCGCTGCTCCAGGGCTGGCTACCCGACGCGCGCCTGCACGTCATCGAGGACGCGGGCCACTGGCCGCAGTGGGAGAAGCCCGCCGAATTCCTGCGCGCCCACCGCGACTTCCTGCTGCTCGGCAAGGACCCGGTATGAGTTTCCTGAGTCAACCTCTATGTCGTGAAGGGTTCCTCAGCGGCTGCGCTGACCTTGTTGTCGGCTTGGTGGGTGGCGGGGTCGTAGCAGGTTCCGTCTCGCCAGCAGGCCCACATCACGCGGAGCCAGGCGCGGGCGAGGATGCGGATGGCGTGGGGGTGTCGCTTCTTGCGTGCCCGGGCGTCGTTGTAGATCTTGGCGGCCCAGTCGCTGCCGTGCCGGCTGTTGTCGGCGAAGGTGGTCAGAGCGACGCGGGCTCTGCGGTGGGTCGCGAAGCGGAAGGCAACGGTGCGGGATTTGCCCGAGGCGCGGGTGACAGGGACGACGCCGGCCTCGGCGATGAGCTGTTCGCAGGTCCGGGCGCGTTCCAGGAGGGGGCCGATCTCGCCGATGACCTGGCCGAGGCTTACCTTCCCGATCCGGGGCATGGTGGCGAACAGCGGGGTGTAGGGGTGGGCCTCGGTGGCGTCGGCGATGGCCTTGTCCAGGGCCTGGATCGTGGTGCGTATCGCCTGGACCAGCTGGACCTGGACGCGGACGAGCTGCCCGACAACGGCTTCGCCGAGGCGGGAGGCCGCCTTGGGGGCGGCACGCAGACGTTCGATGAGGACACTGCCGGGCTTCTTGCCGGAGTAGCCGTGGCGTTTGCACCAGGCTTCGAGTCGTCCGACGGTGAGCTTGGCGGCCGAGGCCGGGGTGGGGTGGCGCTCCAGGAACGCGATGGCGATGTCGCTGTCGAGTCCGTGGAAGACAGTCCTGCCGCCGGGCCAGTGCTCGTCCAGCAGCGCGGCGAGCTGGTTGACGGCGGCGATCCTGGCCTCGACGTGGTCGGAGCGGGTCCGGGTGAGGGCCTGAAGGTCCAGGGTGGCCTGCTCGGTGGGCTCCAAGCGGGGCAGGAGGTGGCCGTCTGTGCGCAGGTAGTCGGCGAGTTTCATGCTGTCGCCGGCGTCGGTCTTGGCCTTGGAGGCGCCCCAGCGTGCCCGCATGGCGTGGAAGGCGTTCGGGTGCACGGGCACGATCGGATGGCCGGCGGCCAGCAGGCGGTCCACCGCCAGACCGCGGGTGGTCTCGATCGCCACCGGCAGATCTGCCGGGTCGCCGTGCTTGCGCAGCCTCGCCAGGGTCTTGGTGAACCCTTGCTCGGTGTGGGTCAGTTCCCACCGGTCGATGCGCTTCCCGGCGTCATCCATGACGGTCACGTCATGGGTCTCGGTCGCCCAGTCCCATCCGATGAACACGAAGGTCGTACTCCTGTGGTTCTGACGGAGCACCTGCCCGGTGGTGAGGTCGTCTGCCGGGAGCTCATTAATCGGCCCTCTGCGGGGCGTGTCCCTGAAGCCGATCAGACGGCCTCGGCCCGGCAGGGCCGGCGGAACTCATACAGGCCGTTGAACGGCTCGCGAGACAGGCCGTGCACCCGCCGGGACCGAGAGGTCACAGCCCTACCGAAGAGGGCTGCAGAAGGGATGGTCCTCCAATGAGCGAGATCCTCGGCCTGGTCGCCCTGTCCCACTCCCCGTTCGCCACGCTGCTTCCGCCCGACGGCCCCGAACAGCCCGGCGGCCGGTTCCTCGCCGAGGCGGCCCGGCTCTCCGAGGCGGTGGCGCGGCTCGCGCCCGACGCGGTCGTGGTCATCGGCCCCGACCACTTCCACGGGAACTTCTACGACGCGATGCCGCCGTTCCTCATCGGCGTCGAACACGCCGTGGGATTCGGCGACTTCGGCAGCCGGTCGGGCCCCCTGCCCGTCGCAGGCGAACTGGCCTGGGCCCTGCACGACGGGCTCACCGGCGCGGGCTTCGACCTCTCGTTGTCGTACGCACTGACCGTCGACCACGGACTCGTGCAGAGTTACGAGATGGTGTGCGGCGTCGGCACGGACATCCCGTTGGTGCCGCTCGTGGTGAACACCGCGGCTCCCCCGCTGCCGACCATGGACCGCTGCATCGCCTTCGGCCGGGCGCTCGGCGACGCCCTTCGCGGCGCCGGCGGTACCGGCCGGGTCCTGGTCATCGCGAGCGGCGGGCTCTCCCACTGGTTGCCCACCAACGACCCGCGGGACCCGGCGATGGCCGAAGCCCGCCGACACGCGGTGATCCACGGGCGCGAGGCCCTCCGCGCCTTCGCGGTCGAGCGCGAGGACCGGGTGCGGGCGATGGGCGGCGATCCGTACGCCCATGTCAACGGCGCCTGGGACCGCTGGTTCCTCAAGCAGTTGGGGACCGGGGAGTCCGGGCCGATCGCGGCCCTCGGCGACGCGGGTCTGGAGGAACGGGCGGGCAGCGGCGGCCACGAGATCCGCACCTGGCTGATCGGGCACGCGGCGGTACGGGCACCGCTGGTGTGGACCGCGTACGAACCGGTCCCGGAATGGATCACCGGCATGGGCCTCGGCGCGACCTTCGAGGTCCACTGACCAGACAATTCAGGACGGTTGACTCTCTTCATGAGAGTTAACTTGCACGAAGAGCCCCGATCGCCTACCTTCGTGAGAGTCAACCCCAGCAAAGACAGCAACCTCTCCCCTCTGAAGGTTCAGATGACGGACGTCTCAGTGGTCGGCCCGGACAACGGTGAGTCGATCCAGCTCGGCCCGACCAGGATGCGGATCCTCGAGGACGGCAGCACGACCGGGCATCGCCTGGGCATCGGCGAGATCACCCTGGCCCCGCACACCGACGGTCCGCCGCAGCACCGCCACGCCCGGCACGACGAGGGCTTCTACGTCGTGTCCGGCGCGGCCCGGTTCACCGTGGGCGAGACCGTGCACGACGCGCCCGCCGGAACGTTGGTCATGATCCCGCCCGGCGCCCCGCACACGTTCGCCAACCCGACCGACGGCACCACGGTCCTGCTCAACACCTTCACCCCGGACCTGTATGTCAACTACTTCCGGGACCTGCGCGACATGATCGCCGACGGCAGCCCGCTCACCCCCGAAGCGACGATCGAGGCGATGAGCCGGTACTCCACCGAACCGGCCACCGACTTCGCGTGAACACCCGCACCTGCCCGCGTATGTGAAGGAGAAGGCCATGGCAAGCACCACTCAGTACACCCTCGGCGTCGACGGAGTCGGCCCGGTCGAGGTGTCGGTGGTCGCATACGGGTCCGGGCGACCGTTCCTGCTGCTGCACGGCGGCGCAGGACCGCAGTCGGTGACGGGGTTCGCCGAGAGGCTCACCGCCGCTCACGACGTCCAGGTGCTGGTCCCGACCCACCCGGGCTTCGGCGGCACGGTACGACCCGAGGCACTGACCTCCGTGTCCGGCCTCGCCGCGCTCTACGACGCGCTGCTCGACCGGCTGGACCTGACGGACGTGACCGTCGTCGGCAATTCGATCGGCGGCTGGATCACCGCCGAGATCGCCCTGCTGAAGTCGCCGCGCGTCAGCGGCGTCGTGCTGATCGACGCGGTCGGGATCGAGGTACCCGGCCATCCGGTGGCCGACTTCTTCGCCCTGACCATGGATCAGGTCTTCGACCTCAGCTTCCACCATCCTGCCCCCTTCCGCGTCGACCCCACGACCCTGCCGCCCGCGGCGCAGGCCGTCGTCGCGGGCAACCGGGCCGCGATCGCCGTGTACGCGGGCTCCGCCATGGCCGATGCCACCCTCGTCGGGCGGCTCGGCTCCCTGGATGTCCCCACCCTCGTCCTGTGGGGCGAGAGCGACGGGATCGTCGACGTCGACTACGGGCGTGCCTACGCCGCCGCGATCCCCGCGGCCCGCTTCCAATCGCTCCCCGAGACCGGCCACTCCCCGCAGCTGGAGACCCCCGACCAGGTCGTCGACGCGATCCGGGACAGCGCCGACCTGGGCTTCCAGCTCGACGAACTCCCGGTCATCCGGCCGTAGTTGGCGACCGGGGCGACATCCACGCCACAGCCCGAGGACGCGTAGCCCGGCGACCGCGACGAGGGGCCGCCGACCCCGCCGTGCCTCTCGGAGCGACTTCGTGCCGGTACGACGGAGACCTCGGGGGTCGCCGCCGTACCGGTTCAAGGAGGTGTGCGGACTAGCGGCGTCCGCCGCGGCGGTCCGCGAGCCGGTGGACCGCCGCGATCAGCGTGTCCACCTCTCCATGTGTGTTGTAGAAGGCGAACGACGGCCGGACGGTGGCCTCGAGCCCGTACCGGCGCAGGATCGGCTGTGCGCAGTGGTGGCCCGAACGCACCGCGATGCCTTCCTCGTTGAGCGCGGTGCCGACCTCGGCCGGTTCGTACCCGTCCAGGACGAACGACACGATGCTCGCCTTGTTCGGAGCCGTGCCGACCAGCCGGAGCCCGGGCACACCGCGCAGACCTTCGGTGGCGTGCTCGACCAGGGTGTGCTCGTACGCGGCGATGTTCGGCAGACCGAGGCGCTCGACGTAGTCGATGGCCGCGGCCAGTCCCACCGCGTCGGCGATGTTGCCGGTACCGGCCTCGAAACGGCCCGGCGGCGGCTGGAAGGTGGACTTCTCGAAGGTGACGTCGGTGATCATGTTGCCGCCGCCCTCCCACGGAGGCATGTCCTCCAGGACCTCCCGTTTGCCGTAGAGCACGCCGATCCCGGTCGGCCCGAACAGCTTGTGCCCGGAGAAGACCAGGAAGTCCGCGTCCAGCGCCCTGACGTCGATCGGCAGGTGCGGGACCGACTGCGCCGCGTCGACCAGGACGCGTGCCCCGGCCCGGTGCCCGATCTGGATGATCTGCTCGACCGGCACGATCGTGCCGAGCGCGTTCGACATCTGGGTGACCGCGACGAGCTTGGTCCGCTCCGACAGGAGCGCGGTGTACTCGTCGAGCAGCAACTGGCCGCAGTCGTCGACCGGGATCACCTTGATCACCGCACCGGTCTGCTCCGCCAGCATCTGCCAGGGCACGATGTTGGCGTGGTGCTCCAGATGGGAGAGCACGATCTCGTCGCCCGCGCCGATGTTCGCGGGACCCCAGGCCTTGGCGACCAGGTTGATCGCCTCGGTGGTGCCCCGGACGAACACGATCTCCTCGGCGGAACCCCCGATGAAGCGCGCGACGGTCTTCCGGGCGCCCTCGTAGGCGTCCGTCGCCCGGGCCGCCAACTCGTGTGCCGCCCGGTGGATGTTGGAGTTCTCCCGCTTGTAGAACTCCGCCAGCCGGTCGATCACCGCCTGCGGCTTCTGCGTTGTCGCCGCGTTGTCCAGCCAGATCAGCGGACGCCCGTTGACCAACTCCGACAGGATCGGGAAGTCCCGGCGCACGGCCTGCACGTCGAACGCCGGGTGCTGGTCGACCGGCAGGCCCGACGGCGCATCGGACTCGTCCGGTTCCTGGACGAAGTAGTACGGCGCGGTCGTCGCCGTCGGTGACGCCATCTCGGGCAGGCGCGGCAGCCCCAGGTGCCCGAAGCCGGGGAGCTCCGGGGCCTGGGCGGGGTACCCGGGCGCCTCGGTGAGGAAGTAGTACGCCCCGGGGTCCGGGAAGTGGGCAGGTGCGGCCGGCGACGGGACGGGCGGTGGTCCCGGGGCCACCGGCGGGGCCGATGCCTCCGGGGTGGATGCGGCGCCGCCGGGCGCGCCCACCGTATAAGGGGCGGCCATGAACGTGGCGGGGGCGCTGGTCGGTGGCGGCCCGGACGGCGGGCTCATTCCGGCGGTCGGCGCCGGGGGCGGCGGGTCCATGGAGGGAATGCCGGTGGGGACCGGCGGAAGGGGGTCCGCGGCCGGGCTGGCGGTGGACACCGCGGGAGCGGATTCCGCGGCGGGCAAGCCAGTTGGAGGAGCGAAATCCGCCGACGGCACACCGGGCGGCTGGGCAGGGAACGGGCCGGGGGCCGGCGGACCGGCGGGCACAGCGGGGGCGGCCTGCGCGGCCGACGGCCCCGGAGGCGTCGTAGAAGAGGAATCCGCGGGCGGCAGGCCGGCGGGCGTCGGCCATTCAGGCCGGCCGTCGAAGGCCGGAGTCGGAGCCTCCGCCTCCGCCGGCTGCCCGGGGAGTGCTCGGAAGAACTCCCCGGCCATCCGGCTCAGCGTCTCCTCGTCCGGCAGCCACGCGGGGGCGGCTTCGTTACCGGTGGGTGAGGGCGTGGTCATGGTTACCGGTAACTCGGCGCGTAGTCATGGAACTTGTCCACCTCGACGTCGTCGAGCACGGCGAGCGCGTCCTCCGTGAGCACCGCGAGCGAGCAGTACAGGGAGATCAGGTAGGAGGCGATGGCGCTGCGGTCGATCTGCATGAAGCGGACCGACAGGCCCATCCCCTGCTCGCCCGAGAGGCCGGGCTGGAACAGTCCGACCACGCCCTGGCGGGACTCGCCGGTGCGCAGCAGGATGAACTTCGTCCTGCCGTTCTCCAGCGGGACCTTGTCCGAGGGGACGAGCGGCAGTCCGCGCCAGGTCAGGAACTGCGAGCCGAACATGCTCACCGTGGCCGGCGGTACGCCCCTCCGGGTGCACTCCCTGCCGAACGCGGCGATCCCCTCGGGGTGGGTGAGGAAGAAGGCTGGCTGCTTCCACACCTTCGTGATGAGGGCGTCCAGGTCGTCCGGCGTGGGCGGCCCCGTCATCGTGGAGATCCGCTGACTGTCCGCCGTGCTGGCCAGCATCCCGTACTCGGGGCTGTTGATCAGCTCGCCCTCCTGATGCTCCTTCACCGCCTCGATGGTCAGCCGCAGTTGCTGCGCCGTCTGGTTGTGGGGGCTGGAGTACAGGTCGGAGATCCGGGTGTGCAGGTCCAGGACCGTCTGGACGGCCTTGAGCCGGTACTCCCGGGGCTCCCGCTCGTAGTCGACGAAGGTGTCCGGCAGCGGGGACTCGTCGTAGTTGTCGCACTCGATGCGCACCGACTCGGGGTGAACGACCTTGTTCACCCGGTAGATGCCGGCCTCGACCGGGACCCAGGACATCAGATGCACCAGCCAGCGAGGCGTGATGGAGCTCATCTGGGGAACGGTCTTGGTGGCGTTCGCGAGGGTTCGCGCCGCGCTGTCGCTCACCGACATCGATCGCGACGGCGGATTCACAGCCGTGGTCATGCGACATCTCCTTTCCGCGCCCGGAGTCCGGGCACGCGTGACGGGTGAGATCACCGGCGGTCACCGACGGAAAGGTGTGCGGCCGAGATCTCTCGCACCCACTATCGATTCACCGTCGCAGTAGGTCCGGTAATGGTCCAATGCGTGTTTTCGAGGCTGTCATCGACGCGGTCTATGATTCGCAAATGATCGACTTGAGTCGGTTGCGGGTCCTGGTCGCCGTCGCCCGCGAGGGTTCCATCACGGCCGCCGCCGAGGCACTTCACTACGCGCAGCCGTCGGTGAGCCATCAACTCGCCAAACTGGAGGCCGAGGTCGGCATGCCGCTGTTGCAGCGGATGGGGCGCGGTATCCGGCTCACCGAGGCCGGGCGGCTGCTGGTGGACCGTGCCGAGTCGATCCTCGCGCAGGTCGAGTCGGTGCACGCCGAACTGGACGAGCTGGCGGGCCTGCGTACCGGCCGCGTCCGGCTCGCCGCCTTTCCCTCCGCGCTGGCCACCCTGGTGCCGCTTGCCGCCGCCCGTGTCTCCGACCGGTATCCCGGCATCGAGCTGACACTGCGGGAGGCCGAACCGCCGGACGCGCTGGGCGCCCTGCGCAACAACGACGTCGACGTGGCGCTGATCTTCGAGCACGGCGACCCGCCCCAGCGCGATCGCCGCGACACCACCATGACGCCGCTGCTCGACGAGCCGTTGTACGTGGTCACACCGGCGGACCGCGCGTGGGACGGCCCCCCGACCGACCTGTCCACCTATGCCGACACGCGCTGGATCGCCGGCTGCGAGCGCTGCCGCGAGCATCTCGTCGCGGCCTGCGGCCGGGCCGGCTTCTCGCCGATCGTCGAGTTCGAGACCGACGACTACGTCGCCGTACAGGCGCTGGTCGCGGCCGGCCTCGGCGTGAGCCTGCTGCCCGGCCTCACCCTCCTGGCAAACAGACACCCCGGTGTACGGCTCCACCGCATCGCCGGCATGCGCAGACAGGTCGTGGCCGCGGTCTACGGCAAGCCGCCCGCGTCCCAACCCGCGCAGGTACTCCTCGACGCACTCGCCGCGACCGTCTCGGAACCGGAGTGGCCGTCCTGACGGCACCGGCTCCGGTTACGGCCGTTCTTGCGAGCTCAGGTCGTCTCGATGACTCCCGGTCGGAGTCGCGGCTACGGAGGATCGGCGCGCGGAGGCGGCCCCGCGCAGCGTCAGGCCGTAGGCCTCCGCGAGGTCGTCCAGGAGCGCGAGGATCTGTGCGCGCACCGACACGTCGAGCGCGCTGAGGGGTTCGTCGCCGACAAGGACCTTCGGCCCCGGCGCGAGGGCGCGGGCGACGGCGATGCGCTGCCGTTGCCCGCCGGAGAACTCGTGCGGGTACCGGCCGCGCACGGACGGCTCCAGGCCTACGACGCGCAGCAGTTCGTCCACCCGGTCGTCGTGGTCGCCGGCCAGCCGCAGGCACTCCAGCGGTTCGGCCACGATGTCGCGGACGGTGGCGCGCGGGTCGAGGGGGCCCATGGGGTCCTGGAGCACCACCTGCACCTCACGCCGGAACCACGTCAACTTCCTTGGCGCGCCCGGCAGTACGACACGGTCCCGGTAGTGCACCGTCCCGGCGTCGGGCCGGTCCAGCGCCAGCAGGAGCCGGGCGAGGGTCGACTTCCCGGAGCCCGACTCCCCCACGACCCCAAGGCTGTTGCCTTTGTTCAGCTCCAACGACACTTCCGATACGGCGAGTCGGTGAGCGGCGGGTGCGCGCAGTGAGGTGCGGGGCAGCCCGAAGGTACGGCTGAGACCGTCGGCCTTGAGCAGTGTCGTCATCGAGCGACCTCCGCGGTGCCCCAGCCCGTCGCGCGCGCGGCTGCCACCAGCCCTTGTGTGTACGGGTGTTGGGGCGAACGTATGACGGTGTCGGTGGCGCCTTCCTCGACGAGCCGTCCGTCCTTGAGCACGGGGACCCGGGGGCACAGCTGGGCGACCACCGCGAGGTCGTGGCTGATGAACAGCAGGGCGGTGCCGTGCTGTTGGACCAGGTCGTCCAGGAGTCGGAGCATGTCGGCCTGGACGGTGACGTCGAGGGCGGTGGTGGGTTCGTCGGCGATGAGGAGCGCCGGGCGCTTGGCTGATCGTGCTCCTCGGGTGCGGCGAGTACTGACGGTGCGGTCTGTTTTCATACAGCGACTGCGGTGCGGCCGGCTCTCCAAGAGCGGTCGGTGCTCATACGGTGGCTGCCGTGAGGCCGGCTCTCCAAGAGCGGCTGGTGCTCATACGGCGGCTGCCCGCAGCCCGGTCTCGAGGTCGGCGATGAGGTCGTCGACGCCTTCGAGGCCCACGGAGAGTCGGACCAGGCCCGGGGTGACACCGGCCGCGGCCTGCTGGTCGGCGTCGAGTTGGGCGTGGGTGGTGGAGGCGGGGTGGATGACGAGGCTGCGGACGTCGCCGATGTTCGCGAGGTGGCTGAACAGCCGTACCCCTTCGACGAATCGGCGCCCGGCGTCCAGTCCGTCCGCGAGTTCGAAGGCGAGGACCGCTCCGGCACCGCGCGGCAGATACCGCTTGGCCTGGGTCGTCCAGGGACTGGAAGCGAGGCCCGCGTAGTGGACGCGGCTGACCTGGGGCTGCAACTCCAGCCAGGTGGCCAGGACTTGGGCGTTAGCCACATGGCGCTCGATGCGGAGGCTGAGCGTCTCCAGTCCCTGGAGGAGCAGGAAGCTGTTGAAGGGTGAGACCGCGGGTCCCAGATCCCGGACGAGCCGGGTGCGCAGGCGCAGTGCGTAGGCGAGCCCGAGGTCGGCGAAGGAGTCCCAGAACGACAGCCCGTTGTACGTCGGGTCGGGGTGGGCCAGCCCCGGCCAGCGGTCGGGGTCGGCGCCGAAGTCGAAACGTCCGCTGTCGACGACGATCCCGCCGATGCCGGTGCCGTGTCCCGACAGGAACTTGGTGGTGGAGTGCACGACGATGTCGGCGCCGTGCTCGAAGGGCCGGAGCAAGTAGGGCGTGAGCACGGTGTTGTCCACGACGAGCGGGACGCCGACCTCGTGGGCGATGCCGGCGACCGCCTCGATGTCGAGGACGTTGCCGCGCGGGTTGCCGATGGTCTCGCCGAAGAACGCCTTGGTGCCGGGGCGTACGGCCGCGTACCAGGCGCCCAGGTCGTCCGGGTCGTCGATGAAGGTCACGGCGATGCCGAAGTCGGAGAAGGTGTGTTCCAGGAGGGTGCGGGTGCCGCCGTAGAGAGAAGACGAGGCGACGATGTGGTCGCCGACGCGTGCCAGGTTCAGCAGGGCGAGGCCGGTGGCGGCCTGTCCGCTGGCCACCGCGACGGCGGCCGAGCCGCCCTCCAGAGCGGTGACGCGCTCCTCGGCCACGGCGGTGGTCGGGTTGGACAGCCGGGTGTAGGCGTGGGTGGTGAGATCGGACAGTTCGAAGGCCGCGGCGGCGTGCGCGGTGTCGCGGTAGACGTAGCTGGTGGTCTGATGGATCGGCACGGCGCGGGCGCCGGTGGTCGGGTCCGGTACGGCGCCGGCGTGCACCTGCCGGGTCTCGAACTCCCAACCGTCGTAAGGGCGTTGGTCGCTCATCGGGAGCCCTCCCGCCTCGCCACGACGTCGGACCACCAGCGGTCGGCGACCCTCGGGTGCGAGCGGAGCCAGCCGACGACGGCGTTCTCGCCGAAGGCGGCGAGCAGCGGGTTGTCGGGGTCGTCGGTGACGCCTCGGCTCAACTCCGCTAGTTCGGACGGCAGTTGCAGGGGTTTGACGACCGCGTCGAGGCGCGGGCCGAGGAAGAAGGGGATGGAGTAGCGGTCCACACCGGCCCGCGGGCTGACCACCCGGTGCCGGGTGGCCTTGAGATAGCCCTGGGTGGCGATCTCCAGCATCTCGCCGATGTTGAACACGAAGGCGTCCGGCACCGGTACGGCGTCGATCCAGCCGCCGTCCTCGCGCTGGACCTGGAGTCCGCCCACCTCGTCCTGCTGCAACAGCGCGAGATAGCCGTAGTCCTTGTGCGCGCCCACTCCCTGGTCGGCGTCCTCGGCAGGGCGCGGCGGATAGTGCACGATCTTCACGTGCACGGCCGCCTCGTCGTCGAACCACTCGTCGAAGTAGCGCTCGTCCTGGCCGAGCGCGGCCGCGAGGGCGCGCAGGACCTCGCGGCTCACCCGCAGCGCCTCCGCCTGCCAGCGCAGCACGATGTCCCTCAACTCCGGGAGTGCGGAGGGCCATTGGTTGGGGCCGACGAGCCGGAGGTAGTCGGGGTCCTCCGGTCCGGTGGGGATCGACTCGCGTTCCGGGCCGATGTCGATCTGCTCACGCCAGTCGGCGCTGCCCGCCGTGTACTCGGTTCCGGTGCGTGTGTAGCCGCGGAACTGGGGCGAGTTGAGGTTCTCGATCTCCAGTCGGCGTTCCTGCGGGAGGGCGAAGAAGGCGCGGGCCGCGTGCAGGATCTCGTCCCGGACTGATGCGGGAACGCCGTGTCCGGTGACGTAGAAGAACCCCACATCGTGGGCGGCGGACCGGAGTTCGGCCAGGAACGCGTCCCGGTCGGTGCCGGGGTCCCGGAAACCTGAGATGTCGATGACGGGGAGGACGGTGGGCTGTGCCATGGGATTCCTTCGCGGCGGCAGCAGTCCCGGACACGGCGGTGCGCGCGGCAACGGCCGCACGGGGACGGTCGGTTGACGACGGAACGGTGGGATGCGCCGAGAGCGGGCGGGGTTGGGGAGTGGGGAGATCGCGGTCGTTGACCGAAGGTCAACGACAGTTCTCGTCGAACTGGTCGGCGTGGCAGCTCACCCAGAACGGGTCGAGCAGCACCGTGTGTGCCTGGCCAGTGGTCTCCATGAGCGGATCAAAGCACACGCTCGGGGGTGCGTCCACGGCGCGTCCCGACGGGTGAGACGGCGTCTGGGACGCCCGGACCCGCCATTGACGTACGCCGAAAACGCTCCGTACGATCACGATCGGCATTGAGTGTCAGCGTCAAGCCCTGGCTCGCTGACCGGCAACCCTCCGACGCGGTGGGGTGCTCCAGGTGAAAGCCCGGCAGGATCATCGAGGATCCCTGCAAGCGCGAGGCCCTGTGGCCGGGGTCGGAGATGTGGAGGACGGTCGTGCGACACAGCAGTGACCCGAGTGCCTTCACCACTTCCCTGACGGCCGCGACCGTGTTCTCCCGGTTCTCGCGCCGCCGCCACATCGACTTGCAGCGTTCCGCCAGTTGTCTGTGTCGCGCCTGACCGCCTTGACCCCGTCCGTCTGACCTCTGTCGCGGCCTGAAGGCGTCTCCCCGCAGCCCCTCGCGGTCCCGTCCGCACGTACGGATCCGTTCCGCGGCCGCCCCGCGCACCCCCCTCCCGTCTGAACTCCCATAAAACACCGCCCCGTTGTCGGCGTCGCGCCGAACGGGGTCGCACGCCCGCGCGCAGCCGTGAGCCGCAGGGCATCACGCGCGTAGTGACACGAGTAGGAGCACCTCCGTGAGATCACATCCGGACATCCGGCCCACCCGATGGGCGGCGCTGGCCGCCCTCTTGACCACCAGCGTCCTGCTGACCGCCTGCGGTTCCGGTGGCGGCGGCTCGGACAGCGGCACCGGCCGGGCGAAGTCCGGTGGCACCCTGACCTTCGCGGTGAGTTCCGACGCCGGTTGCGTGGATCCGCAGCAGGTGGCCAGCAACGACACCATCTATTCGGTACGGCAGATCGTGGACTCCCTCACCGACCAGGACCCGGCGACCGGCAAGATCGTGCCGTGGCTGGCGAAGAGCTGGGACATCAGTTCCGACGCGACGACGTTCACCTTCCATCTGAGGTCGGGTGTCACCTTCAGCGACGGCTCCAAGCTGACCGCGCAGGTGGTCAAGGACAACTTCGACGCGGTGCCGAAGCTCGGCGCGCTGGGGACCCTCGCCGAGGGCTATCTGAGCGGCGTCAAGAGCACGACGGTGGTCGACCCGCTCACCGTCAGGGTGACCTTCCAGCAGCCCAACGCCCAGTTCCTGCAAGCCACTTCGACGCACTCGCTGGGCATCGAGTCGTCGGCGAGCGCCAAGAAGACCCCGCAGCAGAAGTGCAGCCAGGGAGTGATCGGCTCCGGGCCCTTCGTGCTGAAGCAGTACGTGCAGAACCAGTCGATCACCCTGGTCAGGCGCACCGGGTACGCCTGGGGTTCCTCGCGGTGGACCAAGAGCGGCGAGGCCTACCTGGACAAGATCGTCTTCAAGGTCGTGCCCGAGGCGGGAGTACGGGCCGGCAGCCTCCAGTCCGGGCAGGTCGACGCGATCAGCAGCGTCGGCAAGGCCAACGAGGCGGCGCTCAAGGGTGGTCCGGTCACGCTCCAGCGGCGGGCCAACCCGGGCGTGGTGTTCGGGCTGGCCTTCAACAACGCGCGGCCGGTCCTGAAGGACGCGCGGGTGCGCCAGGCCATCGGGCTCGCGGTCGACCGCAAGCAGATCGCCGACACGGTGTTCCCAACGGGTACCCAGCCCGCGACCAGCGTCCTGGCGCACACCACACCCGACTACGCGAACCTCTCCTCGGATCTGACGACCGACACGGCCAAGGCCAAGTCCCTTCTGGACACGGCTGGTTGGAAGGCCGGCAGCGACGGCATCCGGACGAAGGACGGCAAGAAGCTCAGCCTGACGGTCGACTGGATCCCCAACTCGGCCACCAACCAGCCCGCGTTGGAGCTGATCCAGCAGCAACTCAAGGCCGTCGGCGTCGGCCTGACGCTCAAGCAGCTCCAGGTCACCCAGCTCGCCCCGACACTCCAGTCGGGTGACTTCGACGCGGCGTGGAGCAACATCACCCGGGCCGACCCGGACATCCTGCGCAGTTCCTTCTCCACGAAGCTGGCGAACTTCTACCGCCTCCCGGCGGGTCCGCTGGACACCGCGCTGACCCAGCAGGCGGCCACGACGGATATCACGAAGCGTGGCCAACTGGTCGAGCAGGCCCAGCAGTTGCTCGTGGAGAACGCCTACTACGTACCGGTGGTCGAGCTCCAGACCCAGATCGGCGTGTCGAACAAGGTGCACAACCTGAACTTCGACGCCTCGAGCCGCATCCAACTGCACGACACCTGGATCGGCTGACACATGCGCCGCTATGTGATCAAACGGCTCGCGCAGGCGGTCGGGGTGCTGTGGGCCGCCTACACGGTGTCCTTCCTGGTCCTCGACTTCCTGCCCGGCGATCCGGTCACGGCGATGGCCGGTGCCGGAATGGACTCCGGTCAGGTCGATCCGGCCCAACTCGCCGCGCTGCGCCACGAGTACGGCTTCGACAAGCCGATCCTGGTGCAGTACGCCGACTATCTGGGCCGGGCGGTGCGCGGGGACTTCGGCGACTCGGTGTCCACCGGTCGGCCGGTGTCCTCGACCCTGGCCGACGCGCTGCCGCAGACCCTCCAGTTGACCGGTGCCGCACTGCTGCTCGCGGTGGTCCTCGGCGGCGGACTGGCGGTCGTTGCGACCTACACCTCGCTGCGGTGGCTACGGCAACTGCTGCTGTCGTTGCCGCCGTTGGGGGTGTCGGTGCCGACGTTCTGGGTGGGGCTGCTGCTCGTCGAGTCGTTCTCGTTCCGCCTCCACTGGTTCCCGGCGTTCGGCAACGACGGATTGCGGGGCTTGGTCCTGCCGGCCGTGACGCTGGCGATCCCGACCGGTGCGCAGGTCGCCCAGGTGCTCGCCAAGAGCCTGCTCACCGCACTGGATCAGGCCTATGTAGAGACGGCCCGTGCCAAGGGCGCGGGCCGCTGGCGGGTCCATCTGCGGCACGCCCTGCGCAACGCGTCCCTGCCCGCGCTGACCGTGGTGGGCCTGCTGGTCGGGCAGTTGATCGCCGGTTCGGTGGTCGTCGAGACGGTGTTCTCGCGTGACGGCCTGGGCCGGGTGACGGCCGCCGCGGTCACGGCCCAGGACATCCCGCTCGTGCAGGGCGTGGTGGTGTTCGGGGCGCTGATCTTCGTGGTGACGAACCTGATCGTCGACCTCGTCTATCCGCTGCTGGACCCGCGGATCGTGGTGGCCTCGGGCCGGAAGGCGGGATTCGCATGAGCCAGGATCTGATCGACGACTCCACCGGTGCCGCGCTCGGTCTCGCGGCCCTGCCGCCGCAGCCGGTCGAACCCGGAAGCGAACCCGAACCCGGGCGCCGCGTCGACCCGCGGCAGATCCTGCGGTTCCTGGTGCGCCGCCCCGGTCTGCTGCTGTCGGTCCTGATCGTCGTCCTGGTGGTGCTGGCCTCGTTCTGGCCGGGGCTGTTCACCTCACGCGATCCGCTCACCGGAGTGCCGTCGCAGAACTTCCGCGGCCCGAGCGGCGCGCACTGGTTCGGCACCGACGAACTGGGCCGTGACGTGTTCTCCCGCGTCGTCCACGGCGCCCAACTGTCCCTGAAGGCAACGCTGATCGCGGTGGCGGTCGCCTTCGTGGTCGGCAGTCTCATCGGCCTGGTCGCCGGGTTCGTCGGCCGCTGGGTCGACGACGTGCTGATGCGCTTCGTCGACGTCCTCCTGTCGATCCCCGCACTGTTCCTGTCCCTGGCGCTGGTCACCGCACTGGGCTACGGCACGGTGAAGGTGGCGGTCGCCGTCGGCATCGCCAGCGTCGCGAGCTTCGCCCGGGTGACCCGGGCGGAGGTGCTGCGGGTGCGCCAGGCGGTCTTCGTCGAGGCGTCGCGCGCGTGCGGCACGCGCTGGTACGCGGTGCTGGGCCGGCACGTCCTGCCCAACGCGGCGGGCCCGGTGATCGTCCTGGCCACCCTCGACTTCGGCTCCGCGATCCTGGCCGTGTCGGCACTGAGCTTCCTCGGCTACGGCGCCCCGCCACCGGCACCGGAGTGGGGGACGTTGATCTCCGACGGCCGCAACTACCTGGCGAACGCTTGGTGGTTGACCGCGCTGCCCGGACTGGCGATCGCGGCGACCGTGCTGGCCACCAACCGCATCGCACGGGCGCTGGACGGCGAATGGTCCAGGCAGCGATGACCGGCGAACCGACCAACACACCTGGAACGGACGAGGACTTGAGCACGACAGCGAGCACCGACCCGGTCCACCCCGAGCAAGGGCCCGCGCTGGAGATACGCGGTCTGTCGGTGTCGTACCGCACCAGGGGCGGCATCGTGCGAGCGGTGCGGGACGTCGATCTCGACGTGCGGCCGGGCGAAGTGACCGCGGTGGTCGGCGAGTCCGGGTCCGGCAAGAGCACCACCGCCCATGCCATCACCCGGCTACTGGCGCCGAACGCGGCCATCGACAGCGGCGCGATCCGCTTCGGGCGCCACGATCTCACCTCGCTGTCGGAAGCCGAACTGCGCACGGTGCGCGGCGCGCAGATCGGCCTGGTGCCCCAGGACCCGTCGGTGTCGCTCAACCCGGTCAAGCGCGTCGGCGAACAGGTCGCCGAGGTGCTGCGCATCCACGGCCTGGCGACCCGCCGCTCCGCGTCGGCGGAGGCGATCGACATCCTGGACCGGGCGGGACTGCCCGACGCGGCCACCCGCGCGCGCCAGTACCCGCACGAACTCTCCGGCGGAATGCGGCAGCGCGCCCTGATCGCGATCGCCATCGCCGCGCACCCGAAACTGATCATCGCCGACGAGCCGACCAGCGCGCTGGACGTCACCGTGCAACGCGTCATACTCGACCATCTCCAGCGCCTCACCGAGGAGTTGGGGACGGCGATCCTGCTGGTCACCCATGACCTCGGGGTCGCCGCCGACCGGGCGCAGCGCCTGGTCGTCATGTCGCAGGGGCAGGTCGTCGAGGCGGGTCCGACCCGGGACGTCCTGGACGACCCCCAACACGACTACACCCGCCGCCTGTTGGCGAGCGCACCGAGCCTGGCGACCGCCCGCACCCGTACCCCGGTCGCCGCGCCCACGCCCACCGGGACGCAGCCGCTCGTCGAACTCCGGGGCGCGGTCAAGGAGTTCAGGCTGCCCCGCGTGGACGGCGCGTCCCGGACCGTGCGCGCGGTGGACGACGTCAGCTTCACCCTCCAGCGGGGCCAGACCCTTGCACTGGTCGGCGAGTCCGGCTCGGGCAAGTCAACCACCGCCCGCTTGGTGCTCCGCCTCACCGACGCGAGTGCCGGGCAGATCCTCTTCGACGGCGCCGACGTCACCGCCGCCCGGGGCGCCCAGGCCAGACAACTGCGCCGACGGGCACAGCTCGTCTACCAGAATCCGTACGCCTCGCTCGACCCCCGCTTCTCCATCGGCGAGGTGATCACCGAACCGCTGCGCGCCTTCAAGGTCGGCGACCGTGCCTCCCGACTCGCGCGCGCCCGCGACCTGCTCGACCGGGTCGCGCTGCCGGCGTCGACGCTGGACCGTCGTCCGGCGGAACTGTCGGGTGGGCAGCGCCAACGCGTCGCGATCGCACGTGCCCTCGCCCTCTCCCCCGACCTGGTGGTGTGCGACGAACCGGTGTCCGCGCTCGACGTCTCCGTGCAGGCCCAAGTCCTCGACCTGCTCGGGGAGTTGCAGGCCGACACCGGCGTGGCGTACCTGTTCATCTCGCACGACCTGGCCGTCGTACGCCAGATCGCGCACCAGGTGGCCGTCATGCGGTCGGGCCGCATCGTCGAGACGGGCGCTCCCGAGGACCTCTTCACGCATCCCCGCCACGACTACACCCGCGAACTGCTCGCGGCGATCCCCGGCCGCCGGGACGACCACGACCTGAGGACGCAGACCGCATGACCATCACCTCCCTCGCCTTCCTCACTCCGGGCAACTTCGCCGACGACGACCCGTACACCGGCCTGGAGGAGACGCTCCAACTCTTCGAGTACGGCGAGCGGTTGGGCTATGACGGCGCCTGGATCCGGCAACGCCACCTCGAACACGGCGTCGGTTCGGCCGCGGTGTTCCTCGCCGCGGCCGGACAGCGCACCGAGCGCGTCGAGTTGGGGACCGCGGTCATCCCGATCGGCTACGAGAGCCCGTTCCGGCTGGCCGAGGACCTGGCGCTGGCCGATGTCCTGTCCCGGGGCCGACTCCAGATCGGCTTCAGCACCGGCATGCCGCACGCCGAACTCCTCGGCGACCTCGTGTACGACGGCGACTGGCGCGCCTTCGACCTGTCCTACGGCCGGGTCGCCCGCGTCGTCGACAACCTGCGCGGCGACTATCTCGGCGACCCGGACACGGTGATCCAGTCACCGGGCAACACCCAGCGACCACGGCTGCAACCGCACAACCCCGGCCTGGTGGACCGCATTTGGTACGGCGGCGGCAGTCTGCGCTCGGCCCGCTGGGCCGGTGAGAACGGCCTCAACCTGCTGTCCGGGAACATCGTCACCGGCGAGGACACCGACGACTTCACCACGGCCCAGTCGAACCTCCTCGCCGCATACCGGCGTATCCAGTCCACCGCCCGCGTCGCGATAGGCCGCGTCGTCGTGCCGTTCGACAGCGCCGACCGGGCCACCCGCATCCGGTACCAGGAGTACGCCGCGAGCCGCCACGCCCGCACCCTGGCACCCCAGGGCCCGCGGCGGACCCTGTTCGCCCCGGACGTGGTCGGCACGGCCGAGCAGATCCTGGAGCAACTGGCCGCGGACCCCGTCGTGTCGGCGGTGTCGGAGCTGCGCCTCGAGCTGCCGTACGAGTTCAGGCGGGAGGAGTACGAGCAGATCCTGCACGACGTACGCCATCTGGTCGCACCCGAACTGGGCTGGCGTCCCGCGCGGTTGGAGGCCGCGCGATGAGTGCCGTACGACTGGAGGTCCATGCCCGGGAGCCGTTCGCGGACGGTCATCGCTTCGCCGAGGGTGGGGCGTACGAGGTGCTCACCGCCACTGCTCACTACACCGTGGATCCCGAGGCGCCCGCTCACCGCTCGATCACCGACCTGGACCTCGCGCCGCGCGACAGCGACGGCGCGGTGCGTTTCAGCGGGGACGTCGAGATCCTGCGGCCGGTCGACGGCGGGCGCCGTCGGCTGTTCTTCGACTGGGGCAATCGCAGCAACAAACGGGCCGTCCAGTACTTCTGCGAGGCCCCGCACACCAACCGGCCGCGCACGCTCGCCCACGCGGGCAACGGCTATCTGCTGCGGCGCGGGTACACGGTGGTCTTCGGTGCCTGGCAGGGTGATCTGCTGCCCGGCGACGGACGGTTGCTGCTCGACCTTCCCGTCGCGACGCACGGAGCGGAGCCCGTACGCGGCCTGACCACAGCCGAGTTCATCGTCGAGGAGCCCACCACCTCCCTGCCGCTGTCGCGTTGGACGAGCACGAGGTCCTACCCCGTGAGCGCGGCGGGCGAGCGGACCGCGCGGCTCACCCGGCGGCGGTACCCGCACAGCGCACCGGAGGAAGTGCCCACGACGGCCTGGCGATTCGCCCGAGTGCAGGGCGGTGGCGGGGACTTGAGGTCGCAGGCCGTCGGTGTCGTGCCGAGCCGGAGTGACCTGTATGTCGACGGCGGACTGCGACCGGGCTGGATCTACGAACTGACCTACGAGGCCGAGGCACCGCTCGTCCTCGGCCTGGGTCTCGTCGCGGTGCGGGACCTGGTCGGCCACCTTCGCCATGACCCCACCCGCCCGGTCGGCGAGATCGACTACGCCTACGGATGGGGCCGTTCGCAGACCGGCCGGGCCATCCGTGACTTCATCCACCAGGGTTTCAACGAGGACAGCGAAGGCCGCCGGGTCTTCGACGGACTGCTGCCGCACGTCTCCGGCGCGGGCCGGCTGGACACCGGACGGTTCGCCAATCTGACGGTGCCGGGCGGGCAGCAGTACGAGGACCACCTCAACGCGGCCGACGCGTTCCCCTTCGCGTACGCCGAGACGGTGGACCATCTGACCGGCGCACGCGACGCGATCATGAAGCGCGCGAGCGACCCGAAGGTGCTGCACACGCAGACCTCCACGGAGTACTGGCAGCGCCGGGGATCGCTGGTGCACACCACAACTGACGGGCGGGACCTGGGATTTCCGCCGAACGTGCGGGGCTACCTGTGGTCGTCGAGCCAGCATGTCGCGAGCCCTGTGCCGCAGGCTCCCGGCAAGGGCATCTGCAACCACGTCGAGAACGTCGTCGCCACGTCCGCGTTGTTCCGGGGCGTTCTCGACGCGCTCGACGCATGGGTGAGCGAGGGTGTCGAACCGCCCCCGAGCGCGGTGCCCACCGTCGCCGACGGCAGTCTGGTGACGGCGGAGGAATGGTCACGGCAGTTCCCTGCGGTGCCCTCCGCGCTACGGCCGTACGGGCCCAACGAGCTGTACGCAGTGGACCGTTCGGCCGTGCCGCCGGTCGCCGACCGTTCGCGCCGGTACACGGTGCTGGTCCCGGCCGTGGACGCCGACGGCAACGAGACGGCGGGCGTACGGGCGCCGATGGTGTCCGTGCCGCTCGGTACGTACTCCGGCTGGAACACCCGTGCCCCGGGTCAAGGTCATGGCGCGCTGCACGAGTTCAGCGGGTCCACGTTCCCGTTCGCCGCCACCGAGGACGAGCGCCTGATCACCGGGGACCCGCGGCCGAGCGTGGAGAAGCGCTACGGTGACGCGGCCGGTTACGTCGCCCGGATCAGGGCGGCGGCCGAAGTCCTCGTGGAGAGGCGGCTGTTGCCCGCCGAGGACGTCGAGCGGGCGGTGAGCGCCGCCGCGGACTGGTCGGCGCCCCGTCACGACGTCGAGTTGCCCTGACCGTGGTGTCGCGGCACCTCCCGAGCCCTTGGTCACTCCGGCAGCAGGCGGATCATGTTCCAGGAGAGAGGCTCCAGTTCGCAGCGGAGCACCTTGCCGTCGATGGTGGTGGCCGTGGCCCGATGCGGGACGACCCGGTCGGGTTCGGCCAGGGTGTTGCGGGCGTCCGGGTCCGCGTCCGACAGCACGCTGTGCTCGGCCACCCGGGTCACGGCGGTGCCGTGCAGGGCGACCTCCAGCGGCAGTGATCGGGTCTGGCTGCGGTTGACCGCGAACACGGTCACGGCCCCACTCGATTCGTCCAGCACCGCCGTGGCGTGCAGCAGCGGCACGTCTCCGTACTTGGCGGTCGTCTGCGCCGGGCCCTGCGGATCGACCCGCAGCACCCGACCACGGCCGTGTCGAGACGCCTGCGCGAACGGGAAGAACGTGGTCTGCCGCCAGGCCGCCCCGCCCGGTTCGGTCATGATCGGGGCGATCACGTTGACCAGTTGTGCCAGGCAGGCCACCGAGACGCGGTCGGCGTGGCGCAGCAGAGCGATCAGCATCGAGCCGAGGACGACCGCGTCGGTGACCGAGTAGCTGTCCTCCAACTGCCGTGGTGCTTCGGGCCAGTTGGGCAGGTTCTCGGCGAAGTCCCGCTGGAAGCGGGACATGTACCAGACGTTCCACTCGTCGAAGGAGATGTTGATCCTCTTCGTGGACTTCAGTCGGGCGCCCACATGGTCGCAGGTGGCCACCACGTTCTCGATGAACGCCTCCATGTCCACCGCCGAGGCGAGGAAGGAGTCGCGATCGCCGTCGCTCTCCTCGTAGTAGGCGTGCATGGAGATGTAGTCCACGAGGTCGTAGGTGTGCTCCAGGACGGTCGACTCCCACGCGCCGAACGTCGGCATGCTCTGGCTGGAGCTGCCGCAGGCGACCAGTTGCACGTCCTTGTCGATCATGCGCATCGCGCGGGCGGTGGCGGCGGCCAGCTTGCCGTAGTCCTCGGCGCTCTTGTGGCCGATCTGCCAGGGGCCGTCCATCTCATTGCCCAGGCACCAGAGCCTGATCCCGAACGGCGCCTTGTCGCCGTGTGCCGCGCGCAGGTCGGACAGCGCGGTGCCGGAGGGGTGGTTGGCGTACTCCTGGAGTTCGATGGCCTCCGCCACGCCGCGGGTGCCGAGGTTGACGGCCATCATCGGTTCGCCGTCGTGGCCCAGCTTGCGCAGGAAGCCCATGAACTCCGACAGTCCGAAGGCGTTGGTCTCGGTCGTGCGCCAGGCGAGGTCGAGCCGGCGCGGTCGTTGTTCCACCGGTCCGACGCTGTCCTCCCACTTGTAGCCCGAGACGAAGTTGCCGCCCGGGTAGCGGATCGTGGTCACTCCCAGTTCGCGGATCAGGTCGAGGACGTCGGCGCGCAGGCCTGCCTCGTCGGCGGTGGGATGGCCCGGTTCGTAGATGCCGGTGTACACGCAGCGCCCCAGGTGTTCCACGAAGGAGCCGAACAGGCGCGGGTCCACGTCGCCGACGGTGAACGCGGGGTCGAGCGTGAGACGGGCGGGGGCGGTGGGCGGTCGGGACATGGCGGCCTTTCGTGCACGGGCGAGTCAGACGGCTGGGGGTGGGATCAGGTTCGGGCCACGGCCTCGGCGAGGGTCCAGGACTCGGGTGGCAGGAGCAGGGTCGAGACACGTTCGCCGGGGTGGATCTGCTGGAGGGGTTCCAGTGCGAGGTCTCGGTCCTCGCGGGGGTCGGCCGCGGTGAGGGTGTGCACGGACTTGATGTCGAAGGCGCCGAACGCCGCGTGGTCGATGGTGAGTTCGACCGGTTCGCTGCCCCGGTTGGTGACGAAGACCGCCGCCTGGCCGCTCTCGGGGGCGTGCGTGACGGCGGTCGCCACCTGCGGGACGGCGCCGTGGGTGAGGGTCTCGAACCGGGGCGCGGAGAGCCGGGTGCGCAGGGCGTGGCCGCGGGCGGCGTGCGCGGCGGCGGCGAACGGATGGAAGATCGGCTGTTTGCTCGCTCCGCCACCGGGCTCGGTGAGGATCGGCGCGCTGACGTTGACGAGGAGGGAGAGGCAGCCGATCTTGACGCGGTCGGCGTGGTTGAGGATGCCGATGATCAGGTCGCCGAGGACGACGGCGTCCAGGGCCCGGTAGGGGTCTTCGGTGATCCGGGGCGCGTGGCTGATCTCGTGGTTCTGGCCCTCGCCGACGGGTGAGGAGGTGGCGGCCGACGACCACACGTTCCACTCGTCCAGCGAGATCATCATCCGGCGCGCGGAGCCCAGCCTGGCGCTGACGGCGTCGCAGGTGTGGGTGACGTCCGTGATGAAGCGTTCCAGGCGCTGCCCGGAGGCGAGGTAGTCGCGGCGGTCGGCGGTGCCGTCGTAGTAGGCGTGCATGGAGATGTAGTCGGCGACGTCCAGGGTGAGTTCGGCCACCGTCGCCTCCCAGGCGCCGAAGGTCGGCATGTGCCGGAACGAGGAGCCGCAGGCGACCAGTTCGATGTCGGGGTCGACCAGCCGCATGGCCTTGCCGGCCTCGGCGGCGCGGCGGCCGTACTCGGCGGCCGTGGTGTGGCCGATCTGCCAGGGGCCGTCCATCTCGTTGCCCAGGCACCAGGTCCGTACGGCGTGCGGGGCGGGGTGTCCGTTGGCGGCGCGCTCGCGGGCGAGGGTGGTGCCGTCGGGGAGGTTGCAGTACTCGACCAGTTCGGCGGCCTCCTTCGGTCCGGCCGTGCCGAGGTTGACGGCCATCATGGGTTCGATGCCGTTTCTGCGCGCCCAGGGCAGGAACTCGTCTATGCCGACGAGGTTGGGCTCCAGGGAGCGCCAGGCGAGGTCGAGGCGGGTCGGGCGGTCGGCGGTCGGGCCGATGCCGTCGCGCCAGTCGTAGCCGGACACGAAGTTGCCGCCCGGGTAACGCACGACACTGACGCCCAGTTCACGGATCAGCGCGGTGACATCGCCTCGGAAGCCGCCTTGGTCGGCGGTGGGATGGCCGGGTTCGTAGAGTCCCGAGTAGACGCAGCGGCCCATGTGCTCCACGAAGCTGCCGAAGACCCGCGGATCGATCTCGCCGATGTCGAACAGGGGGTGGATGGTGAGGTGGGCCTGCTGCGGTGTGGTCACGTTCGGAGCCATTCCTTCGGCGGTGGGAGGGCGGGCAGGGGACGGTCGCGACGACGAGCGCGCGGGCGCGGTCAGCGACTGCTGCCGGCGAGCAGGCCACGGATGAAGTGGCGCTGGAGGAACACGAAGAGCAGCACGGTCGGGATGGTCGCGAAGGTGCAGGCGGCCATCAGCTGGCCCCACATGTCGGCGCTGCTGACGCCGGCCTGCGCACCGCTGACGTTCGCGGACAGGCCCGCGAGGAGGACGGCGAGGGTCTCGTGCTGCTGGTCGTTGATGGCGACGATCGGCCAGACCAGGTCGTTGTAGATGGTGAACAGCGACAGGACGGCCAGGGCCGCGAGGGCGGGCCGCAGCACGGGGACCACCACCGACCAGAAGGCGCGCAACGGTCCGCAGCCGTCGATCCGCGCGGCGTCCAGGAGTTCGTCGGGGATCTCGCTGATGGTCTGCCGCATCCAGAACACGCTGAACGCGTCGACCGCGCCGGGCAGGATCAGCGCCTGGTAGGAGTTGATCCAGTTGAGCTGGCTCATCTCCAGCAGCAGCGGGATGATCAGGACCAGCGTCGGCATCATCAGGGTGAGCAGCACCAGCCCGAACAGCGCGTTCTTGAACGGGAAGTCGAACTTCGCGAACCCGTAGCCGGCCAGCGGGCTGAAGACGAGCAGCAGGCCGCCCTTGCCCACGACGACGATGCCGGTGTTGAGCAGGGCGCGCATGATCGGCGTGTTGTCGAACATGCCGGTCCAGTTGCGCCAGGTCGCCGTGGCGGGATCGAAGCCGAGGGGGTCGTTGAGGATGCTCGTGCCGGGTTTGAAGGAGGAGCCGACCATCCAGACGATCGGGAGCAGGAAGGCGATCGCGGCGAGCAGCATGCAGGTGTAGCCGAGCACGGTCCGGACGGGCCGCCAGGGAGATCCGGCGGCGGGGGCGGTGAGTGGGGCGGTGGTCATCGGCTCAGTCCTCCCGGGAGCGCAGGACGCGGACCGCGACCAGGGACAGCAGGAGGACGAGGATCACCAGGAGGAAGGAGTTCGCCGCGCCCGTGCCGAGGTCGGAGGCCGAGATGTGGTGGTAGAGGTACAGGCCCGAGGTGGTCGAGGAGTTGTACGGACCACCCTTGGTGATCATGAACGGCTCCAGGAACATCTGGGAGACGCCGAGGGTGGAGATGACCAGGAAGAAGCTGACGGAGCGGCGTACCAGCGGGAGCGTGACGGAGAAGAAGGTGCGCATCGGCCCGGCTCCGTCGAGGGCCGACGCCTCGTACACCTCGGGCGGGATGCCCTGGACCGCGGCCAGCATGATGATCAGGGCGAAGCCGCTGGTCTTCCAGAGGACGAAGAGCGCGATGGCCGGCTTCGCCCAGGCGGTCGTGGTCAGCCAGCCGATCTGCGGTCCGCCGAGTGCGCCGAGCACCCGGTTCAGCAGGCCGAAGTGGTCGTCGAAGATCAGGATGAAGGCCTGTGCCATCGCTGCCAGGGGTGTCACGTAGGGCAGGATCACGACGGTGCGCAGTGCCTTCTTGAACCTCAGCCGGGAGCGGGTCAGGAGGCTGGCGACCGCGACCGCGCCGAGGGTCTGGGCGGGCACGATCAGCAGCCACATCAGCCCGGTGTTGCCGAGCGAGTCCCAGAAGCCGGGGTCGCTCAGCAGGTAGGTGTAGTTCGACCAGCCCACCCAGCGCAGGGCGCCCGCGCCGTGCCAGTTGCTGAAGCTGAGCTCCAGGGCGTAGCCGAGGGGGTAGGCCGTGAACGCGGCGAAGAGCAGCAGGAACGGCGCGACCAGGCCGAGCCCCCACCAGCCCTCGCGCCGGGCCCGGACCGAGCCGGGGCGCCGGACCGGAGGCCGCCGGGTCGGGCGGGGCGCCGGGTCCTGCTCACCGGTCCGCGGCGCCCGTGTGTTCCAGGTCAGGTTCGTCATGCCTGTCAGGCCCGGTCGACGAGGTTGGTCCGGATGTCGGACGTGGACTTCTTGATGACGTCGTCGACGCTCATCTTCCCGTCCATCAGCTTCTGGAGGTTCGGGCCGAGGTAGGTGGTGGCGGCCTGGGTGAACCAGGACGGGATGCGGTAGCCCGCCGGGATGGCGAGCGAGGCCTTGGTGCCGACCTCCCACAGGTTCTGGTTGCCGAGGCCGGGCAGCGGCTTGAAGAGCGGGTTCGCCGGGTCGAGCGCGGACTTCACCGACGGCAGGGCGGTGTTCAGGCCGTTGGGGTAGACGCTGTTGCTGCCGAAGACGGCCTTGTAGCCCTCGGGGCTGTAGACCGCGTGCTCGTAGAAGAGCCAGGCGAGATCCGGCTGTGCCGCCTTGGCGGGGATGACGAAGGAGCTGCCGCCCATGACTCCGGAGCGCGCCCCGCCCGGTGTCCACGCGGGGAGTTGCCCCACCCGCCAGTGGCCGGTGCTCTTCTTGAACGTGCCCTGGACCAGGAAGTTGTACCAGATCGCCCAGGGGACGAGGGAGACCGTCCCGCCGTCGGCCTGAGCGATCTGCGCGGTGCCGGCGAACTTGCTGCGGGCCCCCAGACCTTCGTCCGCGACCTTCTTGATCCAGGTCAGGGCGGTCCGGAAGGCGTCGGTGTCGAGAGTGAGCTTGCCCTTGGCGTCGACCAGGCCGGTGCCCTGCTGCTGGTTGACCAGCATCATCAGCCACTGCGTGGCCAGGTTCGGGTCCTGCTCCAGCGGGATCGGCCGGGCCTTGGCGTCGCGGCCCTTGATCTCCCTTGCCGCGTCCAACAGGGCGTCGTACGACGTGAGTTGGGCAGGGTCGACCTTGGCGGCGGCCAGGATGTCCTCGCGGTAGTAGAGCAGACCCGGGTCGGTGTCCCACGGGATGCCGACCAGGCGGCCGTCGCTGGTGTTGCTGTCCAGCTTGTACTGCACGGTGTCGGCGCGGTACTTGGCCATCTGCGCGGTGAGGTCGGTCAGGTGCTCGGCCTGACCCAGGACGCTGCCGTCGCCGAAGAACGAGCCGTCGGGCACGCCCGCGCCGGAGATCAGGGCCGGGGGCAGCTTGGTGTCGATGTCGACGCCGACGAGCTTCAGGGTCACCTTCGGGTACTTCTTGGTGAACGAGGGCACCACACCGCGGAACACCTTCAGCAGGTCGTCGTCGCGGAACCACAGGGTCGCGGTGCCCTTCGCCTGGGCGGGCACGGTCGAGCCGAGCGCCTTCGGGGCCGCGGTGCTGCCGGGAGCACAGGCGCTGAGCGCACCGGTCGCGGCGGCCCCGATGCCGGCCGCGCCCATCAGACGCAGCAGGGATCGGCGTGAGGTACCGGCGGCGGGGCCCACGGCGGGTGCGGCGGCTCTGCGCTCGGCGCTGGACGATGACATGCGGGTCTCCTTTGACTGCCGCTGACTTCAGCAAGGCATGCGGGTGGGTGGGCGTGCTGACGGGGCGTGAACGGGGTGGTGGCGCGCGCAGGCGGTGCCACGGGATGAGGGGGCAACGGGAGGACGTCACGGCCACTGGCGAGCGTGCTCGGGTGAAGCGGCGCCAGCGCCGAACTACGGTCCGTGCCTGTCGGTTTCGCCGCCCGGGGCCCGGTGGGGAGCGTCGGTCGGCCGATCAGGTTCCAACGTTGTACCCTTGCTCTGGCGGCTGCGTCAATGGCCTGGTCGACACCTGGAGGAGGTCTTGTCGCAACCCACGGCCCGACATGCCCCAGGTGGCGGTACCGTCAGGGGCGGCAGACAGAGACGGGCCGCAGAGGCCGGGACCGGGCACACGGTCACCGGCGGCGGAGCCACCCCGGTGGCCGCGAGCGGCGACGAGCCCGGAGGAACAGATGGCCCAGCCCACCCTGCACGACGTCGCGGCGCGGGCAGGAGTGTCGATCAAGACGGTGTCGAACGTGCTGCGCGGAGTGGAGGGCAGGGTGTCGGCCCGGACCGCCGCCCGGGTGCACCAGGCGATCGAGGAGATCGACTACCGCCCGAACCTGTCGGCCCGCAGGCTGCGCACCGGCCGCTCCCAGGTGATCGCGCTGGCCGTGCCGGACCTGGGCAACCCGTACTTCGCCGAGGTCGCCACCGCGATGATCGGCGCGGCGCGGAAGGCCGGCTACACCCTCCTGATCGAGGAGACCGGAGGCGACGCGGGTGCCGAACTCGGCGCCGCCGAGCATCTGCGCGACCCGCTCATCGAAGGGGTCATCATGTCGCCGGTGGACCTCGGCGGCGAGGCACTCGCACAGCGCACCAGGTCCATGCCGATCGTGCTGCTGGGTGAGAGCCAGCCCGATGCCACAGGCGATCATGTCGCCGTCGACCATGTCGCGATCGACAACGCGGCCGCCTCGCGCGCGCTGACCGGCCACCTCCTGGACCAGGGCATCCGCCGGATCGCGGTGATCGGCCGCCAGGACCACGCCCCGCACGCCACCGCGACGGCACTCCAGCGGCTGAAGGGCTATCGGGAAGCGCTGACGCAGCGCGGTCTGCCCTTCGACGAGGAGCTGGCCCCGGCCGTCCCCGGCACCCACTACAGCAAGGAGGCCGGCGCGCGGGCCGCCGCCGAGATCCTCACCCGGGGCGAGCGCCCCGAGGCGCTGTACTGCTTCGCCGACGTCCTGGCCATCGGCGCCCTGCGCGCCGCCCACGACCAGGGGCTGCACGCACCGCACGACTTCGCCCTGGCCGGCTTCGACGGCATCGACGAGGGACGTTTCACCATCCCCACCCTGACCACCATCCGGCCCGACTACGCCGACATGGCACAGCAGGCCGTGTCCGCGCTGACCGAGCGCATGAGCACCGAGGACCCCATCCCGCCACGCGAGCTGCGCTGCGGCTGGGAACTCGTCGTCCGCGAGAGCACGCAGGCCGCACCGCCCTCGAACTGAGCGACGCACAGCACCGGTTGGGAGCCTGTGCGGATCCGGCGGCGGGCGGGCCGGTGAACCACGGCCCGCCCGCCGCGAGTTCCTACTGGACGCCCTCCTTCACCAACCGCCACTGCTGGCCGTTGTAGCCGGTGGTGGACCACTGGTCGGCGATCGCGCCGTCCGCCGTGGAGTTCTGGTAGATCTCCAGCAGTCTGCCGCTGTTGGCGTTGATCCAGTAGCCGTAGCCGGAGTCGGTCGGGTTCGGGGTCCACCGCTGAGACGCGGACCCGTTGGACGAGTTCTGCACGACCGCGGCGCCGTTGGCGGTGGACGCCCCGCTCACGGTCAGCAGCTTGGCGCTGTTGAGGTTGGCCAGCGTGTAGCCGCCCGAGGAGGCCGCGGTGATCCGCCAGACCTGGGTCGGGTTGTTCGTGTCCCCCCACTGTCCCGTCGGGGCGCCCTCCGTCGTCAGGGCCGACGTGGTCTCCAGGTACTTCCCGCTGGTGCGGTTGACCAGCTTGAACTCCCCGTCCGCGGCCACGCCCGACCGGTAGACGTCGATGGCGTCGAGTTCCGCGTACGTTCCGTTGTAGCCGAAGGTGATCGTGTTGTTCCCCGCGTTGAGGCTCGCAGTGAACTGGGCCCAGCCGAAGCGGCCCCAGTCGACGGTGGCCGGATAGCTGAGTGTGGTGGCGCTGCCGCCGTTCACGCTCACGGTGTGACTGCTGGTGGCGCCCGTTCCGTTGTCGTAGCGGACGTTGACCGTGTACGTCCCGGCCGTCGGCACGTTCACGTGGGTGAAGGAGACCTTGCTGTCCGAGTAGTTGATGTTGCCCACCTTGCTGCCCCCGTCCGCGTCGACATGGGAGACGAGCGTGGTGTCGGTCAGGGTGGCCCGTTCGGCTTCGTAGTGGTGGGCGTTGAGCGGGATCGATCCGACGCGGATGTCGTTGTAGGTGGTGGTCGTGTTCTCCACGTTGGTGGCCTGGAAGAGGGTGTTCCCGTCCACGCTGGTGTCAAAGGCCTGGGCGAAGCCGGCGAAGGTGCCGCCCTGGGTGTCGCTCGAGTCGTACGTCACCGCGTACGGCAACCGCTCCCAGGAGCCTTGGCCGAGGTTGTAGTTGACCATGAAGTTCTGGCCGCCGCTGATGTTGCCCGACGCATCAAGTCCCCACTTCGAGGAGACGACGACCATGCCGTTCGGGCCGCCCGCCGGCACCCACTTCACGAAGGGCGAGGATCCGATGCCGCGGCCGTTGGCGAGCTTGATCGGTGTGCCGAGGTCGTTCGCGGTCCAGGTGATGCCGTCGTCGGAGAACTTGTAGTAGACCACTGCCGTGTTGAGCGACTGCGAGGGGCGGTTGACGACCTCGTAGACCGCCATGTACTTCCCGTTCGGCAGCGCGGTCACCGTGATCATGCCGGGTCTGTCACTGCTGTTGGGGATCGCGGCGACGTTGCCCTCCGTGCCCCAGGTGGCTCCGCCGTCCGCCGACACGCGGTAGGAGACTGCCTGTAGCACGCCGTTGGCCTTCTGCCGTTCGTCGGAGAAGTAGCAGACCAGGTCTCCGGCCTCGTCGAGACCCAGCGACGGCTCCCATACGGTGGTGGTGGTCGAGGTCGGGCTCGGGTCGTAGACGGCGGGGCCGCCGCTGTCCACGGTGCTCAGGTAGGACCAGGTCGCGCCGTGATCGGTGCTCTTGTAGACCACGAGCCGGCTGCTGGACTTGTCCGACGGCATGATGTTGCCGGCCAGGAGGATCGTGCCGGCCGCGAGACCGTCCGTGGCCTGCGGCACCTCGTAGAGGAACGGCTGCGAGGTCTTGATCAGCGAGGAGAAGGTGTTTCCCGGCACCACGTCGCTCAGGTGCGTCCAGGTCGCCCCGTTGTCGTCGCTGGAGTAGATCGGGTACACCTGCTTTCCGTTGACCCAGACCAACTGGTCGTAGGTCACCAGGATGCGGCCGTTGCTGGAGCCGCCGTGCTTCAGCACGATGGTCTTCGCGTAGGTCGTGCCGGCGGGGTCGAAGGAACTCCCCGCGGCGGGCGAGTACACGAGCGAGCCGTTGCCGGTGGTGACGGCCCACGCCGTGCCGGGAACCGCGACCAGCGCCACGCAGGACACGAGAAGGAGGAGCCACCGCAGGGCGGCGCGCCCCAGGGGGAAGGAAGGACGTTCGGGCAGGCGCATACGAGTCCTCATCAGCGGGTGGAGTGGGTGGGTGCGACCCGGCGGAGCGCTCCGCCGGGGCCGAGCGACGGCCGGCAGCGACTGACACCAGCCCTGCCGGAAGCAGCGCGGGGGCGAGGATCACCCGACCACCACGTCTGGTTCCAACGTTGTACCTAGTGGGTTGGTGGGCGTCAATAGATCTGCGCCACCCCGCGTACCGATCAGGAGATCCAGGACGGCGCCGAGGGTGCGGTACCGATTGCCGGGCGCCCGCGCCGTGAGTGACCGACCGTCACGAAGAAACGCCCGCACGGGCAACCGCCGGGCTCCGGGGCGGTCATACGCGGTGGGCCACCACACCGCTGTCCCCCGTCCCGCTCCGCTCCCCCAGCCGGACCGCCAGACGGCGACCAGAGATCCATACCGATCGGCGACCCACCCCCACACTTCCACCATGGATGCGACAGACCGGCGGATCGTGCAGTGCCTTCTACGGGACGGGCGCGCGTCCTTCCGGCGTATCGCCGAGGCGGCCGAGGTCTCCGAGCAGACCGTGGCCCGCCGCTACCGCGCCCTGGTCGCCGACGGAGCCGTCCGGGTGCGCGCCCTGCCCAGCCACGCGACTCCCGAGGACCTGACCTGGTTCGTGAGGGTCCAGTGCCGTCCCGACGCCACCGACGCCCTGGCGGACGCGCCGGCCGCCCGCGAGGGCACCTCCTACGTCAGCGTCACCTCCGGCGGCTCCGAGATCGTGGGCCGGACCCGCACCGGTCTCCGCGACCAGGGCGGATCGGTCCTGCACCGCCTCAAGCAGGCGGGCACGCGGCTCCGCGACGGCCACCTGATCCCGACCTGACCGCTACCGTTCGACGCTCACCGCTGAGCGTCCGCGCTGCCGTCCGATGCCGTGGTGGAGGTCAACTCCGCTTCCACGCGCACCCGTTGCCGTATGCGCCGGTCCCGGTCGTGGCCGTGGTGGGCGAGCATCGCGACGCGGGCCGCCTCGGCGTCCTGGGTCCGGATGGCCTCGGTGATGGTGCGGTGTTCGGCGAAGGCGGCGGTGAAGGTGTCGGCGACTTCGGGGGTGCGCCAGGGCGCGCTCGTCTTCACCTGGGCGTCGAGGGTCCGGAGCAGGGCGACGACTGTTCCGTTGTGGGCGGCCTGGCGGACCGCGTCGTGCCAGTCGTTCAGGCTCCGCCGGATGTGTGCGGGTTCGTTCAGGGACTGGGCGTGGTCGAGGTGGGCGTCCAGTCGGACCATGTCGACCGGGCTGCGGCGCCATGCCGCCGATTCGGCGGCCGTGGCGTCCAACACGGCCTGGATCTCGAAGAGTTCGAGCATCTCCTCGTCGGAGCGCAGCCGCAGCGTGAACCCGCGTCGGGTGGGCACCAGCAGCCCGTCCCGCTCCAGCAGGGCCAGCGCCTCGCGCACCGGGGTGCGGGAGACCGCGAACTCCTCGCTCAGCGCGAGCGGTACGAGCGAGGCGTCCGCCGGGTAGTGCCCGGAGGTCAGCCGCTGTCTGAGGGTGTCGTAGATCGTGTCCCGTGTGCTCTTCATCCGCTTCCTCGTCGTGGGCCCGTGGGCCGGGACCGATCATGCCCGATACGGGGGCGGTCCGTCACGGTCGGCCGGTCGCCAAGGGCAGTTCCGGGTGGGCCCGCCACTCGCTGAGCGAGCCGTCGTAGAGGACGACGTCGTCGATGCCGATCTCGTGCAGGGCAAGGGCCAGTCCGGCCGCGTTGATGGCCCCGCCGCGGTAGAGGACCGCGCCGGCTCCCTGCCGTAGGCCGTGCTCCCGTGCCAGCCGGGCGGTGCGGGCGGGGTCGAGTGTGTGGTGCGGGCCGAGGAGGTCGGCGTAGGGCAGGTTCGTGGTGCGGGGTATGTGTCCGGAGC
>NZ_JAENRY010000210.1 GCF_016612545.1 Streptomyces sp. MBT65
GCCCGGCGGGCGCGGGCTCGGCGGGGAGTGGGGCGGGGCAGTGCTGCTGACCGCCGAGCACGCGCCCGCCGGGCGGCGCGGACTGTGGGCGAGCTTTCCGCAGGTCGGTCCCGCGGTGGGGTTCGTGCTGGCCAACGGCGTGATGCTGGCGCTGTCGGCGACGCTGACCGACGCGCAGTTCGCGCAGTGGGGCTGGCGGGTGCCGTTCTGGGTGGCCGGGGTGCTGGCCCTGGGCGGGCTGTGGCTGCGTTCGTCGCTCGCCGAGAGTCCCCGGTTCCTGGAGATCGACGACCACGCGCGCGTGCCGCTCACCGAAGTCGTGCGCGATCACTGGCGGTTGGTGCTGCTGACCGCCGGAGCGCTGTCGGTGGGGTACGCGATCTTCTACGCGGTGACGACGTGGTCCCTCGCCTACGGCACGGAGCGGCTCGGCGTCGGCCGTACCGTCATGCTGGCCTGCATCATGGCCGCCGTGGTGGTGAAGGGCTCGCTGACCCCGCTGGTGGCGCTGCTGAGCGACCGCTACGGGCGGCGGCCGCTGTGTCTGCTGGGGTGCGCGGCCGCAGCGCTCTGGATGTTCCCGATGGTCGCGCTGCTCGCCACGGGGGCGCCGCTGCTGATGTTCCTCGGCTTCCTCGGGGCGCTGCTCGCGTTCGTGACGATGTTCGCCGTGCTCGGCGCGTATCTGCCGGAGAGCTGTACGAGCCGCGGGTGCGCTGCACGGGCGCCGCCGTCGGCTACAACCTCGGCGGGGTCCTCGGCGGCGCGCTCACCCCGATCGTGGCGACGGCTCTGGCCGAGCACGGCGGACGCGTTCCCTGGGGTGTGGGTGCCTATCTGACCGGGGTCGCGCTGTTCAGCCTGGGCTGCTTCGCGCTGCTGCCGGAGACCCGGCCGGTGGCGGTGGCGGCCGCGGAGCCGGTCGCCGGGTGAGGGCTTGCGCGGGAGGGGACGTAAAGGCTTGCGCAAGCGTTTACGTCCCGCCCGGGAGGGCCGTACTCCACGAGTCTCCTCGCACTACGGAACTCCGCGCCCCGCAGAACACCTCGCGACACGAAACTCCGCACGCTGCGGAGCCCCACGCGCTACGGATTGATCGCCAGCTCCAAGTACGCCGCGAACAGCACCAGATGGACCCCGCCCTGGAGCGGTGTCGCCCGTCCCGGTACCACCGTCAGCGAACTCACCACGATCGTCAGGGCGAGCAGCACCATGTGGGTGGAGCCGAGGCCGAGGACGAGTGGTCCGGAGAGCCAGATGGATGCCAGGGCGACGGCGGGGATGGTGAGGCCGATGCTGGCCATCGCCGAGCCGAGCGCGAGGTTGAGGCTGGTCTGTACCCGGTCGCGGCGGGCGGAGCGCAGGGCGGCGATGGTCTCGGGGAGCAGCACGAGCAGCGCGATGATCACGCCGACCACGGCGTGGTGCAGTCCCGCCGCCTCGACGCCGGACTCGATGGTCGGCGACACGCCCTTGGCCAGTCCGACCACGCCGATCAGGGCGAGGCCCAGCAGGCCGAGGCTGATCAGGGCGGTGCGGGCGGTCGGCGCGTCCGCGTGGTGGTCCTTGGTGATCGTCTCGCCCTGCCGGGAGACCGGCAGGAAGTAGTCGCGGTGCCGCACGGTCTGCGTGGCCACGAAGAGGCCGTACAGGGCGAGTGAGGAGAGCGCGGCGAAGGTGAGCTGGGCGCCGGAGAACTCCGGGCCGGGCTTGCTGGTGGTGAAGGTCGGCAGGACCAGGCTGAGCGTGGCCAGGGTCGCCACGGTGGCGAGGGCGGCGCCGGTGCCCTCGGGGTTGAAGACCGCCGTGCCGTGGCGCAGCGAGGCGACGATGAGGACGAGGCCGACGATGCCGTTGCAGGTGATCATGACGGCCGCGAAGACGGTGTCCCGGGCGAGGGTCGAGCTCTTGTCGCCGCCGTCGGCCATCAGGGTGACGATCAGTGCGACCTCGATGATCGTGACCGCGACGGCGAGGACCAGGGAGCCGAAGGGCTCGCCGACCCGATGGGCGATCACCTCGGCGTGGTGCACCGCGGCCAGCACGGCGCCGGCGAGAACCACCGTCACCAGGGCGACGACCACGCCGGGCAGATCCTTGCGCCCCCAGGTGAAGACCAGGAGAACGGCCGCGAGCACCGGTACGAGGGTCGTCCACCGGGTGGTGAGCGACCTGAGCCGAGTGATCATGGAGCGATCCTCGCAGAGGCGCACAGGCCCCGCACTCCGGCGCCGCGGGACCCGTCCCGCGCTACTTGAACTCGGTCATGTCCAGTACGTCGCAGTCGGTGAAGGACGGCGGCCTGGTACACAACGCGGCCATCCGCTGGGCGAATTCGGTGGTCTCGGGGTCGTTGCTGTTGCGCATGGCGTCCTCGTACGAGTCGAACTCGATCACGACGAGGACATGCCCGGGCTTGTTCCGGTCCCGCAGGACGAGGCGGTGTGTCGGTCCGCCGGAACGGCCCGCGAAGCGCTTGTCCGCCTCCTCTGCCGCCGCCCGCATCTCGTCGAAGCGGTCGGTCTCGAAGTCGACGATCTGCACGAATTTCATCGTTGCGTCCATGGATGCCTCCACCCGGCCGGGGCGCTCCCGGGCCGGGCGCGCCAGGTATCCAACGAAGCACCGGGAGCGGTGGTCGGCAATTCATGGTGCGGTGCTCCCGGTGCTTGTTGTTCCTACGTCGGGCGTGGTCAGGCGTCGATGCTGTCCTTCGGAGCGCCTTCGGTCCCCGTCCGCGCCGCCTCGGCAGCCGCCGTCTTCTTGTTGGCCATCAGGCTGGTGATCGTGGTGACGATCAGGACCCCGCAGATCACGCCGAGGGAGACCGGGATGGAGATCTCCGGGACGTGCACCCCGGACTCGTGCAGCGCGTGCAGCACCAGCTTGACGCCGATGAAGCCGAGGATGACCGACAGTCCGTAGCTGAGGTGGACCAGCTTCTTGAGCAGGCCGCCGATGAGGAAGTAGAGCTGCCTCAGGCCCATCAGCGCGAAGGCGTTGGCCGTGAACACGATGTACGGGTCCTGGGTCAGGCCGAAGATCGCGGGGATGGAGTCCAGGGCGAACAGCACGTCCGTCGTACCGATGGCGAGCATCACGACCAGCATCGGGGTCATGACCCGCTTGCCGTTCTCCTGGATCCACAGCTTGGTGCCGTGGTACCGGTCGGCCACGCCGAAGCGACGCTCGGCAGCCTTGAGCAGCTTGTTCTCCTCGAACTCCTCGTCCTCGTCGTCGGCACGGGCTTCCTGGATGAGCTTCCAGGCGGTCCAGATGAGGAAGGCGCCGAAGATGTAGAAGACCCACGCGAAGTTGGCGAGGACGGCCGCGCCGGCCGCGATGAAGATGGCCCGCAGGACCAGGGCTATGAGGACGCCGACGAGCAGCACCCGCTGTTGGTACTGCGAGGGCACGGCGAACTTCGCCATGATCAGGACGAAGACGAAGAGGTTGTCGACGCTCAGCGACTTCTCGGTGATGAAGCCGGCGAAGAACTCGCCACCGGCCTGGCCGCCCCCGAAGAGGAGCAGGCCGAGTCCGAAGAGTCCGGCGAGGGCGATCCAGACGACCGTCCAGATTCCGGCTTCCTTGATCGACACGTCATGCGGCTTGCGGCCGATGAAGAAGTCGACCGCGATGAGGGCGGCCAGCCCCACGATGGTCAGGACCCACAGGGTCACGGAAACATCCACTACTGTCCTCCGGCGGTATTAACGGCAAATGGTCAGCGTCGTCGCTACCGGAGGTCTCTTCCACCTTGGACGGGCGCCCAGGGCCGACGCCCCGGGATCTGGCCTGATCCGTATTGACGGGTACGCCGCAGCAGATAGGGAGTACTCCCCTCCGTACGGAAAAGCCTACCCCAACCACCAAGGAAAGGTAAAGCGATTACCAAAGAAAGGATAAAAGCCCAGGTGGGAAGGCTTTACCTGTGCTTGGTGCGGGCCGTCGCGACCTCCGTCAACACCTGCCGCAGCACCTGACTGCCGGGCGGCACGCGCGAGGGCTCGTACGTCCAGGCGTGTCCGACCCAGGGGTCGGCGAGGTGGTCGTCGGGCAGCGGGGTGAGTCGCATCAGCGAACGCCAGAGGGGGTCGAGCAACGGGCCGTAGCCAGCGGCGTCCTCACGGTCCGCGACCATCATCAGATGGACGCCGACGGCCGGTCCCTCGTCCGCGAGATAGCGGAGCTGGGTCACGGCCCGGTCGTCGAAGCCGTGCGGGAAGTCGTTGACGATCAGCAGTTGCTCGGCCGTGTCGAGACCGGGCGGCAGCGCGTCGGCGGCGCCCCCGCGCACGGCCATCTGCACCAGGTCCACCCGCTGGGTGAGCCGGGTCAGGACGTCCGCCACCCCGGCGGCGCCCACGGCGGGCGGCGCCGCGAGGACGCCGGTGTGCACCAGCGGGACCAGCGCCTGCGCCGCCGAACCGGCCGGGTCGATGACGTGCACGGCGAACTCGCCCGTCGGATAGACGGCGAGCAGCCGGGCCGCGTGGGCCACGGCCGTGTCCAGCGCGAGGCGCCGCAGCTCGTGCGCGTCGGCGAACGAGCCGTCGAGGGACTCCCCGCCCCCGCTGTCGATCCACAGGCCGCGCTCCAGCGGCAACCGGACCAGCATCGGGATGCGCAGCTCGGGGCTCTCCGGGAGGTGGAGATCGCCGAGGCGCAGGGCCATGGGGATCTCCATCGGGACGCGGTAGCCGTGCCAGACCGGGTTGTCCCAGCCGGCGAACGCGAGCGGGAGCGCGGGTTCGACCACCTCGGACTCGGCGGCGAGCTGGGCAAGGTCGCGGTCGAGGGCCGCCCGCGCCTGGTCGACGAGGTGGGCGTGCTTGGCCTGGGCCGTCTCGCGGGCCGCGTCGCCCTGACCGCCGATCCGGCTGCGCGGATCGGACAGGGTCTGGTCGAGCTCCTTCTCCATGCGCGAGTCGGCGAAGTCGACGGCGCTGCGGTACGCGGACATGGTGCGGGCCAGGTCCTCGAACATGCCCCACACCTGGTTGTAGAGCCGCTCCTCCATCGACCACCCGGTCGCGTCCCCGGCGACAGGCCGCGCGGGCTGCCCGGGGGGAGCAGGCGACGGGGTCGGCGCGGGTGCCGGGGGCGCCCCGCTGTGCCGACGCGGGTGGCTGTAGTCGATCGACCCGCCGGCGGCAGGCTCGACGGAGGGATTCGCAGCCGCCGCACCACTGTCGTATCCGGACTGCGGCGCTACGGCACCGGGCGCGCCCTGAGCCCCGTACGAGGACCCGGACTGCGGCGCTACGGCTCCGGAGGCGCCCGGTGTCGTAGGTCCGCTCGTGTCGGGGCCGGGGACCGGTGTGGCCGTCTGGCGGGTGCGGTCGCCGTCCGCGGTGCGCGGCGGGGGTGCCGCCACGGAGCGGGCGAGGCCCTGGGCCACCGCTTCGTTGATGCTGCCCGCGAGGTGGAGTGCCTCGGGCAGGCCCTGGTCGGTGAGGAGTTCGGCGAGGCCGCCCGCGTAGCCCTGGCCGACGGCGCGCACTTTCCAGGCGCCCTGTCGGCGGTACAACTCCAGGGCCACGACGGCCGATTCGGCGTCCAGGCCGGTGATCGTGTAGCTGGCGACCTCGGTGCCGTCGAGGCCGGTGACCGCAACGAAGGGGGAGGCGACGGCGCCGAAGCGGGTGGGGCCGTCGGCGCCGAGGGGCAGGGCGAGCAGCACGCTGACACGGTGCACGGTCTCCGGCATGGCGCCGAGATCCACCGCGAGGCGGTGATCGGCGGCCGCCTGCTTGGAGACCTCCAGGCCGGGCAGGGTGGGTGTGCCCGGGTGGGCCACCCACTCGACGCCGTGGATCCTGCCGTGCTCGTCGCCGAGCGTGGCGGCGGCCACGACCGGCTTGCCCGCCGCGATCCGGATCTCCAGGTGCACCTGGGAGAGCGGGTGGTTCTGCCCTCGCACCAGCTCGGCTGCCATCGCTCGTCCCCCTGCTCAGCCGTGTCGTGTCGTGTGCGCCGGGCCGCCCTAGAGGTGCGGCAGGATCGCCGGCATCAGGTCCTGGAAGGTGCGGCCGTTGGTCGGCGTACCGAGGGCCGTCAGCGTCCAGCCCGAGCCGGTGCGGTGCACCTTCGCCATGATCTGGGCCGTGTACTGGCCGCCGCCCGCCAGCGTGTAGCGGGCCAGCTCCTGGCCGTTGGTCTCGTCGACCAGGCGGCAGAACGCGTTCTGCACCTCCTGGAAGGTCTGGCCCGTGAAGGAGTTCACGGTGAAGACGATCTGGTCGATGTGGACCGGCACGCGCGCGAGGTCGACGAGGATCGCCTCGTCGTCGCCGCCCTGGCCGACACCGCCGACCAGGTTGTCACCGGTGTGGCGCACGGAGCCGTCGTCGCTCACCAGGTGGCGGAAGAACACCACGTCGACCGGCTGCTTGTCCGCGAACAGCACGGCGGACGCGTCGAGGTCGATCTCCCGGGTGCGCGAGCCGAACAGGCCGCGCCGGGGAGCCGCCTGCCAGCCGAGACCCATGCGCACCGCGGTCAGGCCGGACCCGTCGTTCTTCTGCAGACTAATGGCCTGACCCTTGGTCATGTTGACGGTCACGGCTGTTCCCCTCTCGAAACTGTCCCCTGTTTCCGCGGAATCCGCGGATGTCCAGAACCCTACGCAGCGGCACTGACAGTGCCGAACCCCGCATCGGACTTTGTGTCGGTCTTGCAACACAGAGCGCATACCCCTAGGTCCGGCGGTCCACCCGCACGGTCGGGCCGGGCGGTCAGGCCAGGCCGCCCTCCTTCATCTGCCGCAGTTCCTTCTTCATCTCGTGCACCTCGTCGCGCAGCCGGGCCGCGACCTCGAACTGCAGGTCCGCGGCTGCGGCGCGCATGCGCTCCGTCATCTGCTCGATCTGCTCGGCGAGTTCGGCCGCCGGGCGGTCGGTCGGGACCCCGTCCTGGGCCTTGCCCTTCGCGGACCTGGCACTCTTCGCGGCCTTGCCGCCGAGCGCGGGCACGGGGGCCTTGGCGCCCTTGCCGTCCTTGCTCTTGCGGTAGCCCGAGCCGAGCAACTGCTCCGTGTCGACGTCCTCGCGGGCGATCTGCGCGACGATGTCGTTGATCTTCTTGCGGAGCGGCTGCGGGTCGATACCGCGCTCCGTGTTGTACGCGACCTGCTTCTCCCGGCGGCGGTTGGTCTCCTCGATGGCCTTCTCCATCGCGGGGGTGATCCGGTCGGCGTACATGTGGACCTGACCGGAGACGTTGCGCGCCGCGCGGCCGATGGTCTGAATCAGGGAGGTGCCGGAGCGCAGGAAGCCCTCCTTGTCGGCGTCCAGGATGGCGACCAGGGACACCTCGGGCAGGTCGAGGCCCTCGCGGAGGAGGTTGATGCCCACCAGGACGTCGAACTCGCCGGAGCGCAGTTCGCGCAGCAGCTCGATGCGGCGCAGGGTGTCGACGTCGCTGTGCAGGTAGCGGACCTGGATGCCGAGTTCGAGGAAGTAGTCGGTGAGGTCCTCGGCCATCTTCTTGGTGAGGGTGGTGACGAGGACCCGCTCGTCCTTCTCGGTGCGCTTGCGGATCTCGTGCACCAGGTCGTCGATCTGGCCCTCGGTGGGCTTGACGACGACCTCGGGGTCAATGAGGCCGGTGGGGCGGATGATCTGCTCGACGGCGCCGTCCGCGCGTGACAGCTCGTACTTGCCGGGGGTCGCCGACAGGTAGACCGTCTGTCCGATGCGCTTCTGGAACTCCTCCCACTTCAGGGGGCGGTTGTCCAGGGCGGAGGGCAGCCGGAAACCGTGGTCGACGAGCGTGCGCTTGCGGGAGGCGTCGCCCTCGTACATCGCGCCGATCTGCGGGACCGTGTTGTGCGACTCGTCGATGACGAGCAGGAAGTCCTCGGGGAAGTAGTCGATCAGGGTGTTCGGCGCGGAGCCGGGCTCGCGGCCGTCGAAGTGCATCGAGTAGTTCTCCACGCCGGAGCAGGAGCCGATCTGGCGGAGCATCTCCAGGTCGTACGTGGTCCGCATCCGCAGGCGCTGGGCCTCCAGGAGCTTGCCCTGCTTCTCCATCTCGGCCAGCCGCTCGCCGAGTTCCTTCTCGATGTCGTTGACGGCCCGCTCCATGCGCTCGGGGCCCGCGATGTAGTGGGAGGCCGGGAAGACGTAGAGGTGCTCGTCCTCGCTGATGATCTCGCCGGTGAGCGGGTGGAGCGTGGAGAGGGCCTCGATCTCGTCGCCGAACATCTCGATGCGGACGGCCAGTTCCTCGTAGACCGGGAAGATCTCGATGGTGTCGCCGCGGACGCGGAAGGTGCCCCGGGAGAAGGCCACGTCGTTGCGCGTGTACTGGATGTCCACGAAGCGGCGCAGCAGCTGGTCGCGGTCGATCTCGTCGCCGACCTTGAGGGGGACCATGCGGTCCACGTACTCCTGCGGAGTACCGAGGCCGTAGATGCAGGAGACCGAGGCGACGACGATCACGTCGCGGCGGGTGAGCAGCGAGTTGGTCGCGGAGTGGCGCAGCCGCTCGACCTCCTCGTTGACCGAGGAGTCCTTCTCGATGTAGGTGTCCGACTGCGGGACGTAGGCCTCGGGCTGGTAGTAGTCGTAGTACGAGACGAAGTACTCGACCGCGTTGTTCGGCAGGAGCTCGCGGAACTCGTTGGCCAGCTGGGCGGCCAGGGTCTTGTTCGGCGCCATGACCAGGGTGGGGCGCTGGAGCTTCTCGATCATCCACGCGGTGGTGGCGGACTTGCCGGTGCCGGTCGCGCCCAGCAGGACGACGTCCTTCTCACCTGCCTCGACGCGTCGGGCCAGCTCGGCGATGGCCGCCGGCTGGTCGCCGCTGGGCTGGTAGGAGCTGACGACCTCGAAAGGCGCCACCGTGCGTTCGATGTGGGAAACGGGCCGCATGGAACCAACCGTACGACCCGCCACTGACAACGGGGTCGGATCAGCGGTTCTGCGGGGTGCGGGAGGGGCGGTGTCCGAGGTCCCGGTCGGCGCGGACGGGGGTGCGCCGTGGGTGCGGGACGAGGGCGCCGGCCGGGACGCCGGGCTTGTGCTCGACGGGGGTCCTGGCGGGCTTTCCCATGACCATCGTCGGGTCGAACATCACGACGACGCCGGCCAGGAGGAGGAAGGCGAGGGGGCCGATCATCATGGGCGCGAGCAGTGACGCGGGCGAAACCCCGTCGGTGGTCGGGGCCGTGCCGTGGACGTGGACGGTGAGGGCGGCCATGCCGGTGTAGTGCATGCCGGTGACGGCGAGCCCCATGACAAGGCTCGCGCCCACGCTCCACAGGATCCCGCGGACCTGTCCGGCCGCCCAGAGGGCGCTGATCGCGGCGACGACCGCTATGACGACGGAGGCGGTGACCGTGAAGGTGTTGTATTCGAGCTTCCCGTTGAGGCGCATGCCGGCCATGCCCAGGTAGTGCGCTGAGGCGATGCCCAGGCCGGTGAGGGTGCCGCCGGTGAACAGGGCCGTCCCCCTGGCTCCCCGGTAGCCGACGATGAAGATCCCGACGCCCACCATGACGACGGCGACGGCGAGGCTCGCGAAGGTCATCGGCTTGTCGTAGTGGATCGGTGTCTGGCGGACCGAGAAACCCATCATCGCGATGAAGTGCATCGTCCATATGCCGGAACCGATCGCCGCCGAACCGAGGGCGAGCCATCCGGGGCGCCAGGACCGGGTGACGAGCATCGATCTGGTGGTGCAGCGCAGGCCGAGCGCACCGCCGAGGCAGGCCATGAGGTAGGCCACCAGCGGTGTGACGAGTCCGTAGCTGAATCCGTCGACCGTGCCCTGCATGCGCAGTTACCCTTCCGCCCTGTTCCGTCCCGGAATCCCTGAAACGCGCCCAGCCCCAGGACCGCGGGAACGGTCAGGGTCGACGCAGAGAGTATGACCCCCACCGGAATGGTCGAACGATTTTCCGGCAAAGAAACACGGCCTCGCCCCAGTTGTGCGGCACCGGTGAGCGGACTCGGGCAACTCCATTCATTCTGTGTCCATCCTGTACCCCACGGGTAGTGACGTTCCGCTGTCACTTTTGAGCTGTATGTGATCGCTCGATGCGAGGAGTACGCATGCACCTGCGCGCAGTTGCCGCCTCGACCACCGCGCTCCTGGGGGCCGCCGCCCTTCTGCTCCCCTCCCCCGCCGCCCGGGCCGGCGACGCCGCCCAGTGGCCCACGGTCGTCGCGCACCGAGGCGCGTCCTCCTATGCGCCCGAGAACACCCTGGCGTCCATCGACAAGGCGGCCCAGCTCGGCTTCCAGTGGGTCGAGAACGACGTCCAGCGCACCAAGGACGGCGAACTCGTCGTCATCCACGACGACAGTCTGAAGCGCACCACCGACGTCCAGAAGGTGTTCCCCGATCGGGCTCCCTGGAAGGTGAAGGACTTCACCGCCGCCGAGATCGCGCGCCTCGACGCGGGAAGCTGGTTCGGCCCCGCGTACACCGGCACGCGCGTGCCCACGCTTACGCAGTACATGCGCGAGGTGGAGCACAACGACCAGAGCCTGCTCCTGGAGATCAAGAACCCGGAGCTGTACCCCGGCATCGAGCAGCAGACCCTCAAGCTCCTGGGCAACGAGGGGTGGCTGGACCAGGGGCACCTGGACGACCGGTTGATCGTGCAGAGCTTCAGCGCGGACAGCATCCGCATTGTGCACGACCTGAATCCCGCCATCAGGACCGGCTTCCTCGGCACGCCCCCCGCGTCCGCCCTCTACGAGTACGCCGCCTTCACCGATCTGATCAACCCGTCGTACGGCTCGATCTCGCTCGGCTATGTCACGGCCGTGCATGGGCACACGGGCCCGCACGGCCGCCCGATGGAGGTGTACGCCTGGACGGTCGACGACGCGCCCACGGCCTGGAAGGTCGCCGGGTACGGCGTCGACGGCCTCATCACCAACAAGCCGGACGTGGTGCTGGCCGCGCTGAAGGGGTTCTGAGGCCGCTCGCGGGGGCGTTGTCAGTGCCGGGTCGTACGGTGGGCGCATGGACAGCCATGGGCAGAACGAGCAGCGGGTGGTGTGGACCGTCGTCGGCACCGACATCGGTCCCCTGCTGCTGGCCGCGACACAGGACGGCCTGGTCAACGTCGTGTTCCACGCCACGGAAGCGGTGCGCGACAGGACACTCGACCGACTGGCGTCCCGGCTGGGCACCGAACCGGTCGAGGCGCCCGGCTCCCCCTTGCTGGCCGAGGTGATACGCCAGGTCGAGGACTATTTCGCGGGTGCGCGGCGCGACTTCGACCTGCCGCTCGACTGGTCGCTGATCTCCGGCTTCAACCGGCAGGTGCTGCGCGAGCTGGCGGCCGGCGTTCCGTACGGCTCGGTCGTCGGGTACGGCGATCTGGCCGGACGCGTGGGTCAGCCGCGCGCGGCCCAGGCGGTGGGGGTGGCGATGGGGTCCAATCCGCTGCCGGTCGTCGTGCCGTGTCATCGGGTCGTCGAGAGCGACGGCGGCATCGGCGGGTTCGGGGGCGGCCTGGAGACGAAGAGGAAGCTGCTGGCGCTGGAGGGTGTGCTGCCCGAGCCGTTGTTCTGAGGGTTCGGGCGGACAGGGAGCAATCGGGGGGACACCGTGTCGGTGAGGAAGTACGCGTGCGGTCGCGGCTGTACCAGGTGTGCGCTGTGACCGCCGTCGAAGAGCGAGCCGTCACGGCCGACGGGCTGCCCGCGCTGCGGCGCCGGATCTCCGGTGTGCTGATCACGACCCAGATCCTGGGCGGGCTCGGTGTCGCCACCGGGGTCGCGCTGTCCGCCGTACTGGCCAAGCAGGTCAGTGGGACCGAGTCGCTGTCCGGGCTGGCGCCCACGGCGACGGTCACGGGCACGGCGGTGCTGTCGATGCCGTTCGCCGCGCTCATGACGGCGCGCGGTCGGCGTCCCGGGCTGGTCCTCGGGTATCTGGTCGGGGCGCTGGGCGCCGGTGTCGTGGTGCTCGCGGCGAGCATCGGGAGCTTTCCGCTGCTGCTGTGCGGCATGGCCTGCTTCGGGGCGGCCTCGTCGGCGAATCTGCAGTCCCGGTTCGCCGCCGCCGATCTGGCCGAGCCGGAGCAGCGGGCCCGGGCCATCTCCCATGTCGTGTGGGCGACGACCATAGGGGCGGTCCTCGGACCCAACATCGCCGCGCCCGCGGGCCGTAGCGTCTCCGGGCTCGGGATACCCGAGGCAGCCGGCCCCTTTCTGTGGGCGGGCGGGATCTTCCTGGTCGCCGCGGTCGTGGTCGCCGTACTGCTGCGGCCCGATCCGTTGTTGACGGCCCGGGCGCTCGCGTCGGAGGAGGACCGGGCGCCGGGCGCGCGGTCGTTGCGGGCGGGGTTCGCCGCGGTGGTCGCCTCGCCGCGGGCGCGGCTCGCGCTGGTGACGGTGGCCGTGGTGCACACCGCGATGGTGTCGGTGATGGCGATGACGCCGGTCGAGCTGGGCCATCACGGGGCGGGCATCGATCTGGTCGGGCTGGTGATCAGTGGGCACATCGCGGGGATGTACGCATTCTCGCCGCTGATGGGGAGGCTGTCCGACCGGGTGGGGCGGCTGTCCGGGATAGGGCTCGCGGTGGGGCTGCTGGCCTGCGCCGCGTTCCTCGCCGGTACGGCGGGCGGGAGTCACGGTCGGATCGCGCTGGGGCTGTTCGTGCTGGGCCTGGGCTGGTCGGCGGGGCTCGTCTCCGGCTCGGCGCTGCTCACGGACTCCGTGCCGCAGCCCGCGCGGGCCGCCGCGCAGGGCCTGTCCGACCTCACCATGAACACCTCGGCGGGCGTCGGCGGGGCGGTGGCCGGGCTGGTGGTCGCGGAGGCGAGCTACGGCTGGCTGAACCTCGCCGCCGCCTGCCTGCTGATACCCCTGGCCGCGCTGGCGCTGTTCACTCGCTCCCGGAAAAGCCCGGTTTCCGATGGCCCGCGAAGGGTGGCCGGGAGGCCGAGCCGGTAGCAGACTCCGCCATGCGCGCGCACAGCCACTGGCATCCGGGGGATCGGAGCCGAAGGGACGGCGATCACGCATGAGTGGAAGCGGAAACAGGGCAGTCGCGTATCTCAAGCCGGGAGCGGTCGAGGTCAGGACCATCGACCACCCGACGCTCGAACTGCAGGACGGGCCGGGAGTCGCCCAGGCCAACGTCGGCCGCAAGGTCCGGCACGGGGTGATCCTGAAGGTGCTCGCCAGCAACATCTGCGGCAGCGACCAGCACATGGTGCGCGGTCGGACGACCGCGCCCGAGGGGCTGGTCCTCGGACACGAGATCACCGGAGAGGTCGTCGAACGGGGTCCGGACGTCGAGTTCATCGACGTGGGCGACATCGTCTCCGTACCGTTCAACATCGCCTGCGGGCGGTGCCGCAACTGCAAGGAACGCAAGACCGGCATCTGCCTGAACGTCAACCCGGCCCGGCCGGGGGCGGCTTACGGCTATGTCGACATGGGCGGCTGGGTCGGCGGTCAGGCCGAGTACGCCATGGTCCCGTACGCGGACTTCAACCTGCTGAGGTTCCCGGACCGGGACGAGGCACGCGAGAAACTGCTCGATCTGACCATGCTCTCGGACATCTTCCCGACCGGTTTCCACGGCGCGGTCACCGCGGGCGCCGGGGTCGGGTCCACGGTGTACGTCGCCGGGGCGGGCCCGGTCGGTCTGGCGGCGGCCGCGTCGGCGCAGCTGCTGGGCGCCGCGGTCGTCATCGTCGGCGACCTGAACGCCGAACGCCTGGGCCAGGCGAGGAGTTTCGGCTGCGAGACCGTGGACGTCTCGCGCGGCGACATCGGCGAGCAAATCGCCGAGATCGTCGGTGAGCCCGAGGTGGACGCGGCGGTCGACGCGGTCGGCTTCGAGGCACGGGCGCACGGACCGGACGCCCCGGAGGCGCCGGCAACGGTCCTCAACTCGCTGATGGGCGTCACGCGCGCGGGCGGTGCCCTGGGCATCCCCGGGCTTTACGTCACCGTCGACCCCGGCGGGGTCGACGAGGACGCGAAGAGCGGCACCCTGAAGGTGCGGCTCGGCCTCGGGTGGGCCAAGAGCCACCGGTTCGCGACCGGACAGTGCCCGGTGATGACGTACCACCGGAGTCTGATGATGGCGATCCTGCACGGGCGCGTGCACATCGCGAAGGCCGTCAACGCGACGCCGATCGCGCTGGAGGACGCACCGCGCGGCTACGCCGAGTTCGACCAGGGCGCCAGCCGCAAGTACGTGCTCGATCCGCACGGCACGCTGGCGGGCGTCAGCCCCGTCTGAGACCCGGGAGGGAAAACGGGAGCCACGCACGCGTGGCCCCCGTTTTCCATGTCGGGCGCCGATGATGTCTCCCACAGCCCGCGAGGGTTTGACCGGGCACCGAGCCCGCCAGGGATGAGGGAAGACCGAACGACAGGAGGCGCGTGGTGCTGGTGGTGTCCGAGGAAGTACGTGAGGCGATCGACGCGCGTCGACCCGTGGTGGCCCTGGAGTCGACGATCATCGCGCACGGGTTGCCGCGCCCGCGCAATCTGCAGGTCGCGCTGGAGCTGGAGGCGGCGGTACGGCAGGAGGGCGCCGTCCCCGCGACGATCGCCGTGCTGGACGGACGGCCCCATGTGGGCCTGGACAAGGACCAGTTGGAGCGGGTGGCCAACGAGGACGGGATCCGCAAGCTGGGCCACCGCGACCTGCCGCTCGCGGTGGCGGCGGGGGCCAGCGGGGCGACCACGGTGTCGGCGACGGCGCTGCTGGCGGCGCGGGCGGGCGTCCGGGTGTTCGCGACCGGGGGCCTGGGCGGGGTGCACCGGGAGTGGACGGTGACGCAGGACGAGTCCGCCGACCTGGGGCTGCTGGCGTCCACCCGGATCACGGTGGTGTGCGCGGGCGTGAAGTCGATCCTGGACGTGCCGGCGACCTTGCAGCGCCTGGAGACGCTGGGTGTGGCGGTCGCCGGATACGGCACGGACCGCTTCCCCGGCTTCTACCTCTCCGACTCGGGCTACCCGGTGGACTGGACGCTGGAGACCCCCGAGCAGGTGGCGGCCGTGATGCGGGCGCAGGACGCGCTCGACGCCCCGGAGTCGACACTGATCGTCGCCAATCCGGTGCCCGAGGACGAGCAGTTGGATCCCGAGCTGCACGCGCGTGTGCTCGCCGACGCGCTGCACGCGTGCGAGGCGGAGGGTGTCACCGGGCAGGCGGTCACCCCGTTCCTCCTCGGCTACCTCGTGGAGCACACCGACGGCGCCTCGCTGAGCGCCAACCTGGCGGCCGTGCGCGGCAACGTACGGCTGGCGGGGCGGATCGCCGCGGCCTGGGCCGAGGAGGCGTGACGACCGGGCCGAACGGCGCGCTCCTGGTCGTCGGGGACGTCGTCACGGACATCGTCGCCCGGCATCGGGGGCCGCTCGCCCCGGGCACCGACACGGCCGCCGCGATCCGGACCGTGCCGGGCGGCGCGGGCGCCAACGTGGCGTGCTGGGCGGCCCATTGGGGCTGTGCGGACGTACGGCTGCTCGGTCGGGTGGGTGCGGACTCGGCGGCGTGGCACGAGCGGGAGCTGGTCGCCTCCGGGGTACGGCCCCGTCTCGTCGTCGATCCGGAGGCGGCGACCGGGACGGTGATCTGCCTGGTCGACACGGGGGCGGCGGCCGAGCGGACGTTCCTCACGGACAGTGGCGCATCCCTGCGGCTCGATCCCGGCGACTGGTCCGACTCGCTGCTCGACGGCGTCGTACGGCTGCATCTGTCGGGCTATCTGCTGTTCTCCGAGCCGAGCCGGGCGCTGGTGGCCGTGGCCGTTGCGTCGGCACGCGCGCGTGGGGTGCCGGTGAGTCTGGATCCGGCGTCGGCGGGGTTCCTGGTGGAGCTGGGCGTGGACCGTTTCCTGGCGCTCGTCGAGGGCATCGACGTCCTGCTGCCCAGCCGGGACGAGGCGTGTCTGCTCACGGGGTTGCCCGATCCGGCGGACGCGGCGGCCAAGTTGAGCCGCCATGTCCCCCTCGTGATCACCAAGCAGGGCGCCGAGGGAGCCCTGGTGGCGCACTCCGGCACGGTCCACGCACGCGTACCCGCCGAGCCCGCCACGCCCCGGGACACCACGGGCGCGGGCGACGCGTTCACGGGGGCTTTCCTCGCGGCACTGCTGGCGGGCGCCGAGCCGGAGGAAGCGGCGCGGGAGGGATGCCGGGCGGGCGCACGGGCGGTGGAACGGGTG
>NZ_JAENRY010000211.1 GCF_016612545.1 Streptomyces sp. MBT65
TCGCCAGGAACGCGACCGCGGCGGCGATCTCGGTCGCCTCCGCGAAGCGGCCGACCGGGATGTGGACCAGGCGGCGCGCGGCCCGCTCCGGGTCCTTGGCGAACAGCTCTTGCAGGAGTGGGGTGTTGACCGGTCCCGGGCACAGCGCGTTCACGCGGATGCCCTCGCGGGCGAACTGCACGCCCAGTTCACGGGACATGGCCAGCACACCGCCCTTGGAGGCGGTGTAGGAGATCTGGGAGGTCGCCGCGCCCATCCTGGCCACGAACGACGCCGTGTTGATGATGGAGCCCTTGCCCTGGCGGCGCATGTACGGGATCGCGGCCTTGCAACACAGGTACACGGACGTGAGGTTGACGTCCTGGACGCGCTTCCAGGCCTCCAGGCCGGTGTCGAGGATGGAGTCGTCGTCGGGCGGTGAGATGCCCGCGTTGTTGAAGGCGATGTCGACGCTGCCGTAGGTGTCGAAGGCCGCCTTGAAGAGCGCCTCGACCTGCTCGGGATCGGTGACGTCGACCTTCACGAACAGCCCGCCGACCTCGTCGGCCGCGGCCTTGCCGTGGGTCTCGTCGATGTCGCCGCAAACGACGTTGGCCCCCTCGGAGGCGAGCCGCCGCGCGGTGGCGAGGCCGATGCCGCTGCCGGCTCCGGTGATGACGGCGGTACGGCCGACGAGTCGTCGGCAGACAATCTCTGAGGTCACTGTGCGGAGCCCTCCGTGCTGGTGGAGACGTTACTGATGGGGGTGTCGCTGATGAAGACGTTCTTGGTCTCGGTGAAGGCGGTGAGCGCGTCCGGGCCGAGTTCGCGGCCGATCCCCGACTGCTTGAAGCCNGGTCCAATAGCGGACGCTGGAATGGGAGTTGACGGACAGGTTGCCGGCCCGGACGGCCTTCGAGACGCGCAGCGCGCGGCCCACGTCCCGGGTCCAGATGGACCCGGAGAGGCCGTAGTCGGTGGCGTTGGCGAGCGCGATCGCCTCCGCCTCGTCCTCGAAGGGGAGGACCACGGCGACGGGGCCGAAGACCTCCTCGACGGCCACGCGTGCGTGCGGGTCGACGCCGGTGACGACGGTGGGCGGGAACCAGAAGCCGGGGCCCTCGGGCGCCGTGCCGCGGATGCCGGCCAGGTCGTCGGTGACGTACGAACGGACGCGCTCCAGCTGGACCTTGGAGATCAGCGGGCCCATGTCCGTCTTCTCGTCGGCCGGGTCGCCGACCGTGATCCCCGCGATCGCGGGGGCGAGGAGGTCCAGGAAGCGATCGTAGACGCCGCGTTGGACGAGGATGCGGGTGCGGGCGCAGCAGTCCTGGCCGGAGTTGTCGAGGAAGGACATGGGGGCCGCTGCCGCTGCGGCCTCGATGTCCGCGTCGGCGAAGACGATGTTGGGGCTCTTGCCGCCGAGTTCGAGGGTGACGCGCTTGAGGAGCGCCGAGCCCTTCGCCAACACCTGTTTGCCTACGGCAGTTGACCCGGTGAACACGATCTTCGCGACGCCCGGGTGCTCGACGAGTGCGGTGCCCGCGACCGGGCCGCGGCCGGGGAGGACCTGGAAGAGGCCCTCGGGAAGGCCTGCCTCCAGGGCGAGTTCGGCCAGTCGGAGCGCGGTGAGCGGGGTCGTCTCGGCCGGCTTGAGGATGACCGCGTTGCCGGCCGCGAGCGCGGGGGCGGTGCCCCAGGCGGCGATCGGCATCGGGAAGTTCCAGGGGGCGATCACGCCCACCACGCCCAGCGGTTCGAGGATCGTGACGTCGAGGCCGCCCGCGACCGGGATCTGACGGCCCGTCAGCCGCTCCACTCCCCCGGCCGCGTAGTCGAGCAGATCCCGGACGTTGCCGGCCTCCCAGCGGGCGTTGCCGACCGTGTGCCCGGCCTCGCGCACCTCCAACTGGGCGAGTTCTTCCAGATGTTCGTCCACCGCGGTCGCGAAGCGGCGCAGCAGCCGGGCCCGGTCGGCGGGCGGGAGAGCGGCCCACTTCGCCTGGGCCCGGGCGGCGCGTACGACGGCGGCGTCCACGTCGGCCGCGGTGGCGGCCGGGACGGTGGCGATGACCTCCTCGGTGGCGGGGTTCAGTACGGGCAGCGGGTGCTCGGCAGGCAAGGGTGTGTCCTCACAGACGGTCGTCGGCGGGCAAAGGGGTCCTCACAGACGTTCGAAGGAGCGGCGCAGCTCCCAGTCGGTGACGGCGGCGTCGAAGGCCTCCAGCTCGACGCGGGCCATGTTGCGGTAGTGCGCGACGACCTCGTCGCCGAAGGCGGCCTTGGCGATCGGGCTGTTCTCCCACAGCTCGGCGGCCTCGCGGAGATTGGTGGGCACATGCGCGTAGTCGCCGCTGTAGGCGTTGCCCGCGCAGGCCTCCGGCAGCTCCAGCTTGTGCTCGATGCCGTAGAGCCCGGCCGCGACCAGGCCCGCCACCGCGAGATGCGGATTGACGTCCCCGCCGGGGAGCCGGTTCTCGAAGCGCATGGAGCGGCCGTGGCCGACGACCCGTAGCGCGCAGGTGCGGTTGTCGTAGCCCCAGGCGACGGCGGTCGGCGCGAACGAGCCCGGCTGGAACCGCTTGTAGGAGTTGATGTTCGGGGCGTAGAGCAGCGAGAAGTCGCGCAGCGCGGCGAGCTGCCCGGCGAGGAAGTACCGCATGACCTCGGACATCCCACCGGGATCGCCCTCGGTCCCCGCCATGGCGTTGCCGCCCTCCCCGTCCCCGAGCGAGAGGTGGATGTGGCAGGAGTTGCCCTCACGCTCGTTGTACTTCGCCATGAAGGTCAGCGAGACGCCCTCCTGGGAGGCGATCTCCTTGGCGCCGGTCTTGTAGACGGCGTGCTGGTCGCAGGTGACGAGGGCCTCGTCGTAGCGGAAGGCGATCTCGTGCTGGCCGGGGTTGCACTCGCCCTTGGCGGACTCGACGGTGAGCCCGGCGACGGCCATCTCATTGCGGATCCGGCGCAGCAGCGGCTCGATCCGCCCCGTCCCCAGGACCGAATAGTCGATGTTGTACTGGTTGGCCGGGGTGAGGCCCCGGTAGTTGGCGTCCCAGGCCTGTTCGTACGTGTCCTTGAACACGATGAACTCCAGCTCCGTACCGACCTGCGCGGTGAAACCGTGCTCGGCGAGGCGCTCCAGCTGGCGGCGCAGGATCTGGCGGGGTGCGGCGACCACCGGCGATCCGTCGTTCCAGGCGAGGTCGGCGATCAGCAGGGCGGTGCCGGCGTTCCAGGGCACACGGCGGAGGGTGGACAGGTCCGGGTGCATGGCGAAGTCGCCGTAACCACGTTCCCAGGAGGACATGGCGTAGCCGTCGACCGTGTTCATCTCGGTGTCGACGGCGAGGAGGTAGTTGCAGCCCTCGGTGCCGTGCCGGAGCACGTCGTCCAGGAAGAACTGGGCGGCGAACCGCTTGCCCTGGAGCCGCCCTTGCATATCGGGGAAAGCCAGGACGACAGTGTCGATCTCACCACTGGCGACGAGGCGTTGAAGTGCCTCGACGCCCAGTGGGGGTGTGCGGTCTGCCACGGGAAAGCCTCCTTCGGCTTCTACGGTCAGCCGGAAGCCATAAGGTATTGCGGAGAACCATTGCTTGGGAAGGGGGTGCCGCCATATGTCGCTGGATGCGGAGAACGGGCTTGAGGACCGGTTGACCCCGGTACTGCGGCCGGTGCGGGCGGGCAACGGATTCGAAGAGGCGCTGGAACAGATACTGCAGGTCGTACGGCTGGGTCTGGTGCCGGGAGGCGAACGCTTGCCGGCCGAGCGGGAGCTGGCCGAGCGGCTGGGGATCAGTCGGGTGACGCTTCGCGAGGTTCTGAAGGTACTGCAGGACCAGGGTCTGGTGGAGTCCCGGCGCGGGCGCTACGGCGGGACGTTCGTGCTGCCGAAGTCGGACGCCGGCGGCGAGGACGAGTTGCGGCGGCGGATCAGCGCGGTCGACATCGAGGACGTGCTGCGGTTCCGGGAGGTGCTGGAGGTCGGCGCGACGGGCCTGTGCGCGACGCACGGCCTGAACGCCGAACAGGCGGGACGCCTGCGCGACGCCCTGGCCCGTACGCACGACGCCCCGCTCGCCGACTACCGCCGCCTGGACACACTCCTCCACCTGACCCTGGCCGAGCTGTGCGGTTCACCGACCCTGACCGCGCAGTACGCGGCGGTACGGGCCACGGTGAACGACCTCCTCGACTGCATCCCGCTCCTCGTCCGCAACCTGGAGCACTCGCAGCGGCAGCACATCGCGCTGGTGGAGGCGGTACTGGACGGTGACGCGGACGGGGCGCGGGAGATGATGCGGGAGCACTGCGCGGGGACGGCGGCACTGTTGCGGGGCTTCCTGGCGTGACGGCTGGGCCTGTTTAATGGTCTGAGCAGAGCCCATTTGTTTCCCATTCGTTTTCCCCATTCGTTTCCCTCACGGTCGGAGGAGTGCATGGCGGGCAGGCCGCTGATCGGCATCAGTACATACCTGGAGGCCGAAGCGCGTTGGGGCACATGGCAGTTGGAGGCGGCACTGCTGCCGGTCGGCTACCCACGGCTCGTCCAGCGCGCGGGAGCCCTCGCCGCGATGCTGCCCCCGGACTCCCCCGAGCACGCCACGGCGACCGTCGCCCGCCTCGACGGCCTGGTGATCGCGGGCGGCCCGGACGTCGAGCCGGTCCGCTACGGCGCGGAGCGCGACCCCCGCAGCGGCCCGCCCGCCCTCGCCCGCGACGCCTGGGAACTCGCCCTGATCGAGGCCGCATTGACGGCCGGGATACCCCTGCTGGGCATCTGCCGGGGCATGCAGCTCCTGAACGTCGCCGTCGGCGGCACCCTCGTCCAGCACATCGACGGCCACGCGGAGACACCGGGCGTCTTCGGCCACCACAAGGTCAAGCCGGTACCGGGAACGTTGTACGCGTCCGCGGTACCCGAGGAGACCTCGGTCCCCACCTTCCACCACCAGTCCGTGGACCGCCTGGGCGCGGGCCTGACAATCTCGGCCTGGGCCGAGGACGGCACCCCGGAGGCGATCGAACTCCCCTCAGCGGACTGGGTGTTGGGGGTGCAGTGGCATCCGGAGATGGGGGAGGATCTGCGGGTGATGCGGGCGCTGGTGGAAGCGGCGACCACGTCCTGAGCGGGACCTCACCCGCAAACTCGGGCGAGGCGAGGACGGCACACCGCTCGCCCCACCGAGCCGGACGCCCCCGAACGGACCTCGTCCTCAAACGCCGGACGGGCTGGGGGGTGAGGCTCACCTTTCAACCCACCGAGTCGGGTGGTGGGTGGGCAAAGGCCGGGGGGCTGGGGGCGGAGCCCCCAGGACGGTTCGCCCAACCCCGGTCGCCCAACTCCACTCACCTGACCCCGGTCGCCTAACCCCGGGTCAGGGACAACAGCTCTCGGGCCGGGCCCGTCGGGCGGTGGCCTGTTGGCCATACCGCTCTCAGGTCGCGGGCCAGGGAGATGCCCTCCACCGGGATGCGGACGAGGCGCCGCATCGACAGTTCCTCGCCCACCGCGAGTTCGCTCAGGACGGCCGGCCCCGCTCCGCTCACCGCCGATGCCTTGACCGCCGTAGTGGAGGACAACTCGATCAGCGGGCGGGCCAGGCCGCCCAATGCCGCGTCCAGTACTTGCCTCGTGCCTGAGCCCTTCTCCCGGAGGATCAACGGGGTCGACGCCAACTCCCCCGCCGGGACCGGGCGTTGGCGGCGGGCCCAGGGGTGGGTCGGGGCCGTCACGACGATCAGGTGGTCGTGGGCGATCACCGTGGAGTCGAGGCCGGGCGGGACCGACAGGCCCTCCACGAAACCGAGGTCGGCCTCGCCGGACAGGAGGCGTTCCGCGACCGTCGTGGAGTTCCCGGCCAGCAACGAGACCGCCGTGTCGGGGCGTTGGGAGCGCAGGGCGAGGAGCCAGCCCGGGAGCAGGTACTCGGCGATGGTCATCGACGCCGCGACGCGCAGTCGGGAGTCGCGGCGGTGTCGTAGGGCCTGGGCGCCCGCGTCGAAAGCCGCGGCGGCTTCGACGACCCGCCTCGCCCAGTCCGTGACCAGCGCCCCTGCGTCCGTCAGCCGCGAGCCGCGCGGTGAGCGGTCGACCAGGGCCACGCCCAGTTGCCGTTCCATGGAGCGGATCCGGCTGCTGGCCGCCGGCTGGGTGATCCCCAGCTCGCGGGCCGCCCCACCGAGACTCCCGAGCCGGGCCACCGCCAGCAACAGCTCCAGCGCACCCAGATCCGGCACCCGGTGCGCTATCGACCCCTCCCGCTGATCATCCACCTCGCCGTTGCTCATAAATCCAGTTTATGTCCCCATAGACAGAGACTCCCTGGTCGACCGTCTCGGCCGGCGAGACGGTGGAGACATGGTCACCGCAGTTCGTCATCTCGGCCCCAACTGGTACGCCTCCGTCATGGGCACCGCCGTCGTCGCCACGGCCGGCGCCGGGCTCCCCGGCCACCTCCCCGGACTGCGCGCGGCCTGCACCACCGTCTGGGCCCTCTCCCTCGCACTGCTCCTGACCCTGCTCGCCGCCCGCACCCTGCACTGGACCCACCACCGCGACCAGGCCCGCGCCCATCTCCTCGACCCGGCGATGGCCCCCTTCTACGGCTGCCTCGCGATGGCCCTGCTGGCGGTGGGCGGCGCGACCCTGATCGTCGGCCGGGACTGGATCGGGCTGCGGGCGGCCGTCGTAGTCGACGCCGTGCTCTTCGGGACCGGTACGGTCGTCGGGCTCGCGGCGGCCGTGGTCGTCCCGTACCTCATGGCCGTACGGCATCAGGTGCACCCTTCCCAGGCGACCCCCGTCTGGCTGCTGCCCCTCGTCGCGCCCATGGTGTCCGCCGCGCTCGGCCCGCTCCTCGTGCCCCATCTGCCGGCCGGACAGGCCCGCGAGACCCTGCTCCTCGCGTGCTTCGCGATGTTCGGACTGAGCCTGCTGGCAACCCTGTTGATGCTCCCGCTGGTCTTCGCCCGGCTCGTCGCCGGCGGACCGCTGCCCCTCGCGCTCACCCCGACGCTGTTCCTGGTCCTGGGTCCGCTGGGCCAATCCACCACCGCCGTCGGCAAGTTCGCGGACTTCGCCCCCGGCGTCGTCCCCGCCGCGACGGCCCAGGCCTTCAGCCTCCTCGCCGTCCTCTACGGCGTCCCCGTCCTCGGCTTCGCCCTGCTCTGGTCCGCCCTCGCCACCGCGCATGTCGTCCGCGCCCGGCGCCGGGGCATGGGCTTCGCGATGACCTGGTGGGCGTTCACCTTCCCGGTAGGCACCTGCGTCACGGGCGCCGAGTCCCTGGCCCACCACACCGGCCTCGCCGTCTACGACGGGCTCGCGATCGTCCTCTACGGCGTGCTGGTCGCCGCCTGGGCCACCGCCGCCGTGCACACGGTCCGCGGTCTGCTCAGCGGTGCGCTGCTCGCAGGGCCGCGGCCAGCACCCGTGGCGCTTCGGCCAGTGACGGCCCGTACCACGTGAGGTGCCGGCCGCTGACGAGCGCGCACGGCAGGCCCGGGAAGGCCTCCGGTCCGTCGTCGGCCGTGAAGCGGTAGGGCTCGTCCGGGAGGACCACCAAGTCCCGTGCCGCCACCCGCAGTTCGTCGACCGTGACACGCGGATAGCGTTCGGTGTGCGCCGCGTAGGCGTTGTCCACGCCCAGCCGGGACAGCACGTCGCCCGCGAAGGTGTCGCGGCCCAGCACCATCCAGGGGCGCCGCCAGACCGGGACGACGGCGGTCGATCGGCGCTCGGGGGGCGGGAGTTGGGCCCATGCCCGCTCCGCCTCGTCCAGCCGGCGCGGCCGGGACGGCGCTCCGCACGCGTCGAGCACCCGGGCCAGTTCGCGGAACGCCTGGGGAACGTCACGCACTTCGGTGACCAGGACCTCGACACCCGCCTCCCGCAGGGCCGTCAGGTCCGGCTCGCGGTTCTCCTCCTCGTTGGCGACCACCAGGTCGGGGGCGAGGGCGAGGACCGTGTCGAGTTTCGGGTTCTTGGTGCCGCCGACGCGGGTCACGTCGAGGTCCGGCGGGTGGCTGCACCAGTCCGTCGCGCCGACCAGAACTCCCGGCGCCGATACGGCGATCGCCTCCGTGAGCGAGGGCACGAGGGACACGACGCGCATCAGCGCTGGCGGTCCTGGACCGCCTCGATGTGCTCGGCCACCGCGACCACGACCACCCGGGTGTCCGGCACGGTCGCGCGCCAGCGGTGCCGTACGCCTCCGGTGAGGTACATCGTGTCGCCGCGCACGAGACGGTACGCCCGCCCCTCCGCCTCGATCTCGACGGCGCCCTCCGCGACGTACATCAACTCGTCGTTGCGGTGCTGGAATTCACGCCCGGCGTCATGGTCACCGGTGAACTCCGAGGCGTGCAGCTGGTGATGGCCCCGGACCAGGGAACGCATCCGGGGTGTGCCGACCGACTCGGGTTCCTCCGCGCGGACGACGTCGACACTGCACGCGGGGTCGGCGGCGGCGAGGAGTTCGACGGCCGTGGTGCGCAGGGCGTCGGCCACCTTCTCCAGGGAGCTTCGGCTGGGGCGGGCCCTGTCGTTCTCGACCTGGCTCAGGAAGGGCACCGACAGGCCGCTGCGTTCGGCCACGACGGCGAGGGTCAGCGACAGCGCGCGGCGGCGCCGCCGTACGGCCGCACCCACCCGAAGGGGCTGTTCTTTGTGGTCGCCCATCGCTCCGGCTCCCTCCTTCGCTCGTCGGTTTCCAGTTGCCTCTGATGAGTTGTCTGCACCCTACGCATGTTCGTCAAACCGTTTCATGCGCCTGTCACATCCACGTCACACAGCGTGCGATCGGACCTCACAGTTCTGGCCAGTGCGCGAGGGTCCGCCGGCCCTCGATCGGCACGAGAGTTCGTCTCTACTCTTCAATGCGTACGCGGTCGCCCGTGTTCCCGCTCATTCCGAGGCCTGATTGCGGGGCTTCGTAGCGCTATGTGGTTGGCCGGATCCTTTTCGTACCCGATCGGGGCAGAAAAGGAGGTGGGCCCCGCCGCACGAAGGGGGGAACGTGCGGTGGAGCCCACCTCGGGGGCGGCGGCTGCGGGACTGTCAGGTCACCCGGCCGCCTGGCTCTTCCGGTTCTTCGTGACCGGGGCCAACTGGTCGACCAGGCCCGGGTGTTGCTTCAGCCAGGCACGGACGGCGGTCTGCTCCTCGCCCTTGCCGGACTTCTGGATCCGCGCCTCCAGACCGGTGAGCTGCGCCTCGGTCATCTTGAAGTTCTTCAGCCATGTGCCGACGTCGGGGTTGTCGGCGGCGAAGCCCTTGCGCGCCACGGTGTGCACGCCGTCGCCCTTGCCCCAGGCGCCCTTCGGGTCCTTGAGCTTCTTCAGCCCGTAGTCGCTGTACGCCCAGTGCGGCGACCAGAGCGTGACGACGATCGGCTGCTTCTTGGCGTACGCGCGCTTCAGTTCGGCCAGCATCGCCGGGGTGGAGCCGTCGACGACGTCGTAGCCCTGGAGGCCGTACTCCTTGAGGACCTTGGTCTTGAGGAGGCCCATCATTCCGGCGCTCGGTTCGATGCCGGTGATCTTGCCGCCGAACTCGGAGGCGTGGGTCTTGAGGTCGGCGAGCGTGTTGACGTCCTTCACATACGACGGGACGGTCAGCTCCAGGGACGTGGAGCCGTACCAACTGCCGAGGTCGTCGAGCCGCTTGCCGTACTTCTTCCAGTACTCGGCGTGCGTGGTGGGCAGCCAGGCGTCGGTCTGGAAGTCGACCTGGCCGGTGGCGACGCCGGTGTACAGGGGGCCGGCGGCGTACTGGGTGGTGGTGACCTTGTAGCCGCGCTCCTCCAGGATCTCCTTCCAGAGGAAGGTGGAGGCGATGCCCTCGTCCCAGGGGATGTAGCCGATGGTGATGTTCTTGCCCTTGCCGACGTCGGTGGCTGAGGTCGCCTTCGTGCCGGAGGAGGAGCCGAAGACGCCCAGGCCGCCGGCCACCAGCGCGAGGACGACCACACCGACCACGGCGAAGGCGGGGCGAGGGCGGTAATTCCAGGGCTTGGCGCCGCCCGCCGCGCGGGCCTTGGCGGCGGCCCTGCGGCCGAGCGGGGAGATCTGGGTGCCGAGCGCGCCCGTCATCCGGTCGAGGTAGATCGCGAGGACGACGATGCCGACGCCCGCCTCGAAGCCGAAGCCGATGTCGAGCTGGCCGATGGCCTCGTTGACGGCGCCGCCGAGACCGCCGGTGCCGACCATGCCGGCGATGACGACCATCGACAGGCCCAGCATGATGACCTGGTTGACGCCCGCCATGATCGTCGGGAGGGCGAGCGGCAGTTGGACGCGCAGGAGCGTGTCGCGCGGTGAGGTGCCGAACGCCTCGGCCGCTTCGACGAGTTCGGCGTCGACCTGCCGGATGCCCAGCTCGGTCATGCGGACGCCGGGGGCGAGCGCGAAGATCAGGGTGGCGATGACTCCGGCGGAGGTGCCGAGCCCGAAGAAGAGGATCGCCGGGATCAGCAGCACCATCGACGGCATCGTCTGGAGCAGGTCGAGAGCGGGCCGTACGACCGCGCTGACCGCCTTGGAACGGGCCGCCCAGATACCCAGCGGGATCGAGATCACCAGGGCGATGACGGTCGCCACGAGCACCAGGGCCAGGGTCGACATGGCCCGGTCCCACAGGTCGAGCGAGTCGATCAGCAGGAACCCGGCGAAGGCCAGGACACCCGCGACCAGTCCGCGCAGCCACCAGGCGATCACCGCCAGGATGCCCGCGAGGAGCAGGGGTTCGGGGGCGGTGAGGACCGCGTTGACGCCGTCGTACATGCCCTCGACGACCGTCTTGATCGCGTCGAAGAGCCAGGACATGTGGGCGAGGAGCCAGTCGACACCGGAGTCGACCCAGTCGCCGAGCGGGAGCCTAGGCATGGGCGCTCACCTTCTCCGGCTCGCCGGCGGCCGCTCCGCCGAGGAACGCGACGAGGCGTTCCTGCCGTACGACTCCTACGACCTCGTCGGCCGCGTCGAGCACCGCGACCGGGTGGGTGAGGCGGGCGCTGAGGGCGCAGAGGTCGGTGAAGGGGGTGTCCGGGGTGGCGGTCGCGCAGTCGCAGTCGGCCTCGTGGCCGTCGACGCCGGTGTCCATGACGGAGCTCGCGGTCAGCACACGCGAGCGGTCGACGTCCTGGATGAAGGAGGCCACGTAGTCGTCGGCGGGGCGCAGCAGGATGTCCTCGGCGGTGCCGGTCTGGACGATGCGGCCGTCGCGCATGACGGCGATGCGGTCGCCCAGGCGCATGGCCTCGTTGAGGTCGTGGGTGATGAAGACGATCGTCTTCTTCAACGACTTCTGGAGTTCGAGGAGTTGGTCCTGCATGTCCCGGCGGATCAGCGGGTCGAGCGCGCTGAACGACTCGTCCATGAGGAGGAGGTCGGCGTCGGTCGCCAACGCCCTTGCCAGGCCCACGCGTTGCTGCATCCCGCCGGACAACTCGTCGGGCCAGGAGTCCTCCCAGCCGGCCAGACCGCACAGGGCGAGCGCCTCGCCGGCGCGGGCCTCGCGCTCGGCGCGGGGCACGCCCTGCACGGCGAGTCCGTAGGCGGCGTTCTCGCGGACGCTGCGGTGCGGGAAGAGCGCGAAGTGCTGGAAGACCATGCTGATCTTGCGGGCGCGGACCGCGCGGAGGTCACGGTCGCTGAGCGCGGTCAGGTCCTGGCCGTCGAAGAGGACGCGGCCCGCGGTGGGCTCCAGGAGTCCGTTGAGCATCCGCAGGAGGGTGGACTTGCCGGAGCCGGACAGGCCCATGACGACGAAGATCTGGCCCGGTGCGACGGAGAAGGAGGCGTCGATCACGGCGGCGGTGGTGCCGTCGGCGCGCAGTTCCTCCCGGTCGGCTCCTTGGCGGAGCCGTTCGACTGCCTGGTCGGGTCGTCTGCCGAACACCTTGTGCAGGTGTTCGGCTTCTAGCCTGGCTGACACGCTTACCTCTCGATCGGGGGCAGGACAGTTCGAGGTCGGGACGTTTCGGGGTCAAGACCTGGGGGGCGGTGGGCCCGAGGACCGTAGAAGGTTGAATGCACAACCGGCACCGCTCCGAGGCCGCGCCTGCCCATGCTCTCCGCGCGCAAACACGGGAGTGGTCCAGCTCACCGGCCGGCCGTGTTGGTCCCTCCGGGTGACAGGGGGAGGTGGTCGGCGGGCGGTCGTGCGGCATGATGCGTGACGTGACCGGACGACTGATGCTTCTCGACACCGCCTCGCTCTACTTCCGCGCCTACTTCGGCGTCCCGGAGTCCGTGAAGGCGCCGGACGGGACGCCGGTGAACGCCGTGCGCGGGCTGCTCGAGTTCATCGACCGGCTGGTGAAGGACCATCGTCCGGACCAGTTGGTGGCGTGCATGGACGCGGACTGGCGGCCGCAGTGGCGGGTCGACCTGATCCCCACCTACAAGGCGCACCGCGTCGCCGAGGTGCGCGCGAGCGGCCCGGACGCGGAGGAGGTGCCGGACACGCTCGCCCCGCAGGTGCCGATCATCGAGGCGGTGCTCGACGCGGTCGGGATCGCGCGCGTGGGTGTCGAGCGGTACGAGGCGGACGACGTGATCGGCACGTTCACGGCGCTCGCCAAGGGCCCGGTCGACATCGTCACCGGCGACCGCGACCTGTACCAGCTCGTCGACGACGCCCGTGGCGTCCGCGTCCTGTATCCGATCAAGGGGGTCGGTCAGCTCCAGGTCACCGACGAGGCGTTCCTGCGCGAGACGTACGGTGTCGACGGCCGGGGTTACGTGGATCTGGCGCTGCTGCGCGGCGACCCCAGCGACGGTCTGCCGGGGGTTCCCGGGATCGGCGAGAAGACGGCGGCGAAGCTGCTGGCCGAGTTCGGTGACGTGCCCGCGATCATGGCCGCGATCGACGACCCCAAGTCCAAGCTGACCCCCTCGCAGCGCAAGCGTCTCGACGAGGCACGGCCGTATGTCGCGGTCGCGCCCAAGGTCGTACGGGTCGCCGACGACGTACCGCTGCCCGACGTCGACCCGACGCTGCCGCACGCGCCGCGCGATCCGGAGCTGGTGGGCGCACTGGCGGAGCGCTGGGGGCTGGGCGGATCATTGCAACGACTGCTCGCCACGCTGGGCGCGTAAGCATTGTCATTACCCATGCTTTCTTGCCTTTCACAGAGAATGTAGTGCTAACTTAGGTAAGCCTAAGCATGGGAATCTGGGAGGCCGTCATGGCAGAACGTCCGGCACGGAAGCCGCGTAAGCCCCACTCCGCGCAGGTCGTCCGCACCGAGCGCCTCACCCCCCATATGCAGCGCGTGGTGCTCGGCGGCGAGGGGCTGGCCGAGTTCGCGGCCGACACCTGCACCGACCACTACGTGAAACTGCTGTTCCCGGCCGGGGGCGCGACCTACCCCGAGCCCTTCGACATGGAGCGGATCCGCGCCGAGTTCCCGCGTGAGCAGTGGCCGGTGACCCGCACGTACACCGTGCGCGCCTGGGATCCCGAGCACCTGGAGATGACCCTCGACTTCGTGATCCACGGCGACGAGGGCCTCGCCGGGCCGTGGGCGACCCGGGTCCAGCCGGGCGAGACGGTCCACTTCATGGGCCCCGGCGGCGCCTACGCCCCCGACGCGGGCGCCGACTGGCATCTGCTCGCCGGGGACGAGAGCGCGCTGCCGGCGATCGCCCGCGCCCTGGAGTCACTGCCCGAGGGCGCCACGGCACACGCCTTCGTGGAGATCTCCGGCCCGGAGGAGGAGCAGAAGATCGACTCCCACATCGAGGTCGTCTGGCTGCACCGCGGCGACCGTCCCGTCGGCGAGGCGCTCGCCGAGGCCGTACGGGCGCTGGAGTTCCCCGAGGGCCGGCTGCACGCGTTCGTGCACGGCGAGGCCGCCTTCGTGAAGGACCTGCGGGCCCTGCTGCGGGTCGAGTTGGAGATCCCGCGCGAGGATCTCTCGATCTCCGGGTACTGGCGGCTGGGCCACAACGAGGACGGCTGGCAGGCGTCGAAGCGGGAGTGGAACGCGAAGATCGAGGCGGAGCAGGAGGGGGCTACGGCGACTGCGTAGCGCCTCCGGCGGGTTCAGCGGATTCGGAAAAGGGGCGGTGCTTCATGGCACCGCCCCTTCGCCGTGCGCGGGCGGCGATTTCGAGGAGCCGCGCCTTCGCCGTGCACGGGCGGCGATTTCGAGGAACCGCACCTTCGCCGAGGCGCGGGCGGCGATTTCGAGAGACTCTGCCTTGCCGTGCATGGGCGGTGTCTTCGCGGCACGGCCCCCTCGCCGTGCACGGGCAGCATTCTCGACGCACGGCCCTCCTCTCCCTGCGCGGGCGGCATTCTCGACGCACGGCCCCCTCTCCCTGCGCGGGCGGCATTCTCGACGCACG